>PXAI01000152.1 GCA_003567135.1 Balneolia bacterium
GAAGAACAAAATCGCTCGGATGGTTATGTATATGCGTATGAACTATTTGAAATGGAGCTGCTGAACGAACTTGTGGTACTGAGCTCATGCGAATCCGGAGGAGGAAATTATTTACAGGGAAGCGGCGTGCTCGGCCTGTCACGTGCGGTTCAGTACGCCGGCGCAAAAAGCCTGATGATGAACCTATGGCCCGTTCGCGATGAAACGGCGCGCCATATCACAACGCGTTTTTATCAGCATCTGAACAGTGGGTATGCGAAGGATGAAGCGCTCCAGAAAGCCCGCCTTCACTATCTTAACAACGTAAACAGTGATCCCTACTTATGGGGCTCTTTCGTGATTTACGGTGATGTCAGCCCCTATATTGATACCATCCCCCGTAAAATCCAGCTTTTCAACCTGTTTGCATTTCTTACTCTGTTTGCCGGCTTCACGTTTTTCTGGACTATGCACTGCCAGAAGGTGGAGTGGGAAAGAGGATAGAATTCAAAATGCAAAATGCAAAATTTAAAATGGTTGGTTCTTACATCCTTTGGATGTTTTTTTGACACATTCTGGTTTTACGGATACTGTTCAGAATATCCTTCCATCAAGTTCTGCCACATAAAAAAAGCTCCCGAAGCCGTTAGCCCCGGAAGCTTGTTGAGGGAAGAGATTCAACGGAGATTTAGGTTAATTCCTTCCGCTCTTTAGCTGTAGAAAGTCGTTTGCGACCCGGCTGTACGCGCCGTCCAGCTCTTTAACTTCGCGTATAAGTTTTTCAGCCCGGTCCGTATCTCCGGATTGCAGTTTTGCGTTTGCCGCAAACCAGAGCGCTTTTTCCCTGAGCAGGTCTGTGGCCTGATCATCAGAATAAACCCTGTTGAAGGAGACGTAAGCTTTTTCAAACTCGCCTGTGTTATAAAGTATGATCCCCTGATTCAGAAGTGCGTCGCGGCGAATCTGGTCGCTTTCAGCTGATTCCGTCAAAGGCTCAATTTTTTCGAGGGCTTGTGAATAGTCTCCGCTAATGTACAAAGATATAGCCGCCTGCAGATGATTTTGGTCGTCGCCGGAAAGACTCTGCGCAGACCTGAGATTATGCATCTCAAGTTTGGCATGGGGCAGAGTCTGTTCCGGTTGTTGCGGAGAGAAAAGTAATATAAGGCCTAACATCGAACCGATAATGAGTACAGCTGCCGCCGCGACATACGCTTTCCAGTACTGCCTGGAGGTTGTTGCGGATTCTTCCGGCATAATGGCTTCCATAGCTGCAGGATCGTCTGCAATAGCTTCCAGTGCGTTCAGTGTATGCAGATAATCCTGCCACGCTGGATTTTCGAGCAGTTGTGCCCAAAGCGCATCGGTTTCTTGTTCGGATAATGTACCGTTGCGGAAATCTTCAATCTGTTTTTTGATCTCCGGCGTTGGATTTATATGTCTGTTTGAAGGTGTCATTGATTACAATCTGAATCAGGAGATGTTGCTTTTCATTGTTCCTGAGATATTTTAATGATTTTTTGGAGTGTCTGTAGAAGTTCAGCCTGAGAGAAAGGTTTCTGAATGAATCCCTGCATATCGGCTTCGATGCACTGTTCGCGCATTTTGTAATAGCTGTTTGATGTTGCTGCTACAACCGGCAGTTTTCCGGACTCATTCAGTTTTTTCAGCTCTTTTGTTGTTTCAATTCCATTCATGCCGTCGCCAAGGTCGATATCCATTAATACGAGATCGAACGACCTGGTTTCGATAAGCTTCAGCGCCTCTTCACCTGAAGAAGCCGAAATAACGGTAAAATGATTTTTGAGAAAAATTTTGATCAGAAGCCTGATTTCCGGAGCATCCTCAACGTGTAATAATACGGGCTTCGTAGTTGTTTGCTTTTCCTTGACTACCGACATTTTCTGGCGAAAACTTCT
Organism: Balneolia bacterium; assembly: GCA_003567135.1. Taxonomy (GTDB): domain Bacteria; phylum Bacteroidota; class Rhodothermia; order Balneolales; family Cyclonatronaceae; genus PXAI01. The sequence continues at coordinate 1,899 of PXAI01000152.1, forward strand.
CATGCCGGATTTCAAATACTGTGTGCCAGTCAGAAGTTCGTTGTCGTTTAAATGAAGAATCTCCTCGTACTGGAAAGATCCGTGTATTTCACCAGTGTAGCCATCATCAGCTTTAAAGTGATCTCGCTTGGGAAAAATTACGCTGCGAATTGTCATAATGCTTCTGAATTTGTAATGCCTGAATAAAGAATGTGACTGTTACGTACACCCTTATAATGCAGAAGCCCGAAATAATTACAGATTTTCCTGAAATTTTAATATTTCTGAAAAAAAATCTTTTCCCGGATCACAAATTTCAAGGTCTTGAAAAGTTCAAAAAACCGGCAATAGGGGATCATTAAAGAGGATTGCAAGCTCAATTAAATTTGGAGCTTACAAATCCATCAAAGCATCATACTCGCCAGATTAGCCAGCTCAGAACGTTCGCCTTTCTCAAGTTTTATGTGCGCATAAATTTTTTGATTGCTGATCCGGTCAACCAGAAAAGAGAGTCCGTTACTTTGCGCATCGAGGTACGGAGTATCTATCTGGAAGATGTCTCCTGTGAAAATGATTTTGCAGTTTTCACCTGCCCGGGTGATGATCGTTTTCACTTCGTGGGGCGTCAGGTTTTGCGCTTCATCAATGATAAATACCACATTCGACAGGCTTCGACCTCTTATATAGGCCAGCGGCGTGATGTGCAGCTTGTCATTCTGAACCAGTTCATCGATTTTTTTCGCTTCCCGCTCTTTATCCTTTACCTGGTTTTTGATGTAGCTCAGGTTATCCCAAAGCGGCTGCATATAAGGATTTATCTTGGATTTGATATCCCCCGGCAGATACCCAATATCTTTATTACTGAGCGGCACGATGGGCCTGGCCAGATAAATCTGATGGAAATCGCGACGCTGTTCAAGCGCGCCGGCCAGCGCAAGCAGCGTTTTTCCCGTACCGGCTGCACCGGTGATGGTTACCAGCTTAATCTCCGGATGCATGATCGCATGCAGCGCAAACGCCTGCTCCGCATTCCGCGCCTTAATCCCATAAGCCTGCTCTTTATTTACACGCTCCAGATTTTCCGTTTCCGGATTAAACCACGCCAGCGCCGAATTCGACGCGCTTTTCATAATGAAGTAATGATTAAACTGCGGCTTTTCCTCAAGTACCTCACTGTACGGAACGCCGTCAGCTTCGCTGTACAGACGGTCAATAATTGAGGAATCGTTTACAAAAAGCTCGCTTTTGCCCGCGTAAAGATGATCCAGATCCTTGATCTTTCCGGTTTCATAATCCTCAGCCTTCAGATTCAGCGCGCGGGCTTTCACTCTCAGGTTGATGTCTTTGGTAACCAGAACCACGTTTTTCTTCGATTTCCCGGAAAGCGTTGCGGCTACGTTTAAAATGTGATGATCATACTTTTCGGAGCCAAATACTTTGTTGGCATCAACTACCTTATCCTCATCCGAAAGCACCCTGATTTTTCCTTTGGTTGTGCCGTTCAGGGGAATCCACTTTTGCAGCAAATTTTCGGTTGAGAGCTTATCAAGGCTGCGGATAAACTCTCGTGCGTTATAGTTAATTACCGTGCTTCCCTTTTTAAACTTATCCACTTCCTCCAGCACGGAAATCGGAATCGCCACATCATGCTCAGCAAAGTTATAAATGGATTCATGATCGTAAAGAATAACCGATGTGTCGAGTACGAAAATCTTTTTCGCTTTGAGGGGCATATTTAAAAGGGATTTAGTGTTTCAAAGTTTACCAGCTGTAATTTTTTCGCTCTGCAGTACATGCATCGCAATTCCCGCAGAAACGGCCGCGTTCAGGCTCTCGACCTCCGCCGGTCTGCCCGGAATATATACCGACTCAAATTTATTTTTTAACGCTTCGCTGATTCCGTGCGCTTCGTTTCCAATCACCAGAATCACGTTTTGACGTCCGCTTAGCTCCGAAACCGGACCGGCGCCGGGATTCAGATCCATCAAAACAGGGTGCCATCCTTCTGAGTTCAGCTCTGTAAGCACCTCATCCATCGATCCGCTTTTTACGGGAATCGAGCCGGTGGCTCCTGCCGTGCTTCGTACCACTTTAGGGTTGTACAGATCAACGCAGTTTTCACCAAGTAAAATCAGCTGAACACCATACCATGCGGCCGTTCGGTAGATTGATCCCATGTTGCCCGGATCAGAAATATCGTCAAGGGCTAAAATGGTGCCGGTACCGTCTGCATTGGGATAATCCTGTAGTTCATCAGGAATCTGAGCAACAGCAATAACGCCCTGTGAGGATTGGGTGTCGGCCAGTTTCTGAAAATCGCCTGAACCGGCTTCAAAAATATCCGGACGAGATGCTTCAAATTCAAAATCGGAGGGTGAATATCCCGCTCCGGATTCAATGATGATAGCCGATAGTTTTAGCGCCCCGGATTCTCCGGCCTGATTCACAGCTCTGTAGCCTTCTATCAGAAACTGTTTTTCCAATAACCGGTTCTTCTTTTTGCGCAGACGGGAATATTTTTTGAGTCTGGCCGAAGATAGGTTTTGATACAATCTCATGCAGTTGATTATAACGATAAACCACCGCCTAAAGCAAGCCCTCTTTAAAATTCAGAATGGAAAAATTCAGAATTCATAATGAGTTAATATTGTCTTCATTTAGAAACGCAGGCTTTAAGACAGACAAACCATTTTTTGTTAAATTTTCAGGGATTAGAACAGTTGCAAAAAACATGCGCAAGCAAATTCTGAATTCTGAATTTTTGAACTCTGAATTCTGAATTCCTTCTTCTTGTGGAACCCCTCAATAGTACCTATCTTTCAAAGATGCAAATCATGCGCACCACATATATCAGGCTCCTGACCATTCTGGTAGTTTTTACCGGATTCGGGCTTTTTATGGTTTCTGATATTGAGGCAAAATCTGACTACGACGCGTTTTCGCAGTGGGTTGAGCTGAAGGTCGCAAACGCCAGCACCTCCGGAGATACCGATAATGATGAGGAACTGATGCTCTCTTTGCTTAAAGAGTGGGTCGAAAATCATCAAACCGGAAACAAAAACGGACAGGCTCTTATCCAGCAGCTTTATCTGGTCTGGGCCGAACTGAGTGATCCAGGCGCTATGCAGGCTGTTGTTCCAAATCTTCATCAGCTGAACGCATCGCTTCCGCTGAAACCTCTGCCGCTTTACAACGCCCCGTCAGCTGATTTGATGAATATCACCACGGAAAAACAATCCGCGGTTAATTATACGTCAGAGATTAATTTCGAGAATTCTTCTCTGCAGCCCTCTCCTCTCGCAGATGTCCGCGCGCATGCCATAAACGCCCCTTAGGCATCTTTTTCGCCGGCAAAAATTACAGGCTGTAATCTTACGATCCGCAATCAACCCTTCCTGAGCCGGCATTTTGCCTGCTGAGTCTCTTTTGTCCTGTAAATCTGTGCGGAAATTCCCGCAACACCGGCCGGATCGATACGACTTTTTTCTAAATACCATAAACAAGATAAAATCAATCAGATATGAAACAAGGAAATGGAACCAAAGTGTTCTTCATTATTGGGTTTCTGCTTCTTACAGGCTACTATCTTTCCTTCAGCCTCAGGTTTTGGCTGGAAGAAAGGCACATCAGCAGCCTTGATGAAGATGAGCAGATTCAGTACCGGATCGATAATGAGGACAGATTAGCAGACCTGAGAGCCAGAAGAATTAACTTCGGCCTCGATCTTCAGGGCGGTATGTACGTAACGCTTGAACTGGCAACGCATCAGCTTATCGCCGAGCTAGCGCGGGATCAGGCAGATGACATGCTTGAGGAAGTGATTCTCACCGCTTTTGAAACTTCACGTGCAAACAACACCGACGTACTCGATGAGTTTATCGCCGAGTTTGAGCGTCAGAATCCCGGGGCGAGCCTCAGCCGGTACTACCACATGGGTGCCGACGATCTCACCCGTACATCCACAAATGCTGAAGTAAGGGATTACCTCAATACACAGCGTAACCGTGCCGTAGACCGCGCCGTGGAAATTATCCGTAACCGGATTGACCGCTTTGGTGTAACCGAGCCTTCCATTGTGCGTCAGGGTGCCAACCGTATTGTCGTTGAACTTCCGGGCGTGGATGATGAAGGCGATCGTGTTCGTAGCCTCCTCCAGGGTACTGCGCGACTCGAATTCCGCGCCATGGCCGATCCGACCGAATTGAACAACGCTGCTCAGCGCGTAATGCAGAGCCTCAATGAGACTGAGGAATATGAAGACGAAGATGGCGAAATACAGACCAGAACCGTTAATCCACTTCGGGAAATCTTTGAAATTCCAGGCAGCCCGGATTACTCGTTCGGTTTTGCGAATATTCAGGATACCGCCGCCGTTAACGAAATTATGCGTCGCGAATCCGTAAGACGCGCTCTTCCGTCGAACGTTGAGCTTTTCTGGTATACACGTCCGGTGGATCAGCAGGGACAGTTTCTGGCATTGCTAGGTGTCCGTGATCAGATTGCGTTAACCGGTGAGGTAATCACCGATGCGCGCCCATCATTTGATCCGCAGACGAACCGTCCGGAAGTTTCCATGTCGATGAACCGCGAAGGCGCCCGCCGCTGGAGCCAGCTTACCGGTGCCAACATTGGACGTCCTGTTGCTATTATTCTCGACGGACTGGTCTACAGCTATCCGAACGTTCAAACCCAGATTTACGACGGCCGCTCCTCTATTACAGGCCTCGGCGGACTCCGCGAATCTGAGGATTTGGCAAACATTCTCCTTTCAGGTGCCCTGCCGGCCCCGCTCGATATCATTGAAGAGCGTACCGTTGGTGCCACCCTTGGTGAAGCCTCAATTCAGGCTGGTTTGAACTCCGTTTTATACGGGCTTCTGATCGTAGCTATATTCATGATCTTCTACTACCGCACCGGCGGGGGTATAGCCAACATCGCCCTGCTCCTGAACATGGTATTTATCCTTGGGATTCTGGCGGCATTTCAGGCTACGCTCACATTACCGGGCATGGCAGGTATTGTACTTACCATCGGTATGGCGGTTGATGCGAACGTTCTGATCTTCGACCGTATCAGGGAGGAAATGACGGCAGGCAAAAGCCTCATTGCAGCTATCGACAGTGGCTATAACAACGCTATGAGCGCTATTCTTGATGCCAACATTACCACATTCCTTGCCGCTGTTGTACTCTTCAGCTTCGGAATGGGCCCGATCAAAGGTTTTGCCGTAACGCTGATGGCCGGAATCGTGGCCTCACTTTTCAGCGCTATTATCATTACCCGTGTACTGATTGACTTCATGACACGCGACAAAAAACTAGCCATCAGCTTTGGTTAATAACTTAGGAGAATTAATTACTTATGCGTTTATTTGAAAACCCAAAATTCAACTTTATTCACCAGCGGAAAATTGGCTATGCCATTTCCGGCACACTGGTGATCGTGTCCATTGCGGCTATTTTGCTGCAGGGGCTGCAGTTCGGAATTGACTTCCGTGGTGGTACCGAAGTCGTTGTGGAGTTCCAGGATGACGTTCCGCCAATCGCGGAAATCCGTACCCTGCTTACAGAAGCACTTGAAAGCCAGCCGGAACTGAAATCTTTCGGTGATGACCTTCTTATCCGTACAGACGTACAGATGGAAGGCCAGGGCGTGGCGCGTTTTATCCTTGCCACATTAGGTGAAGCCTATCCTGATAATCCCGGAACTGTCATTAAAAGTGATATCGTGGGTCCCCGTTTTGCGGAAGACCTTCGAAACGCCGCCGCTATGGCCGTATTTATCGCTCTCGGGATTATTTTCGTGTATATCTTTATTCGATTCAAGAAATGGTATTACTCGACCGGAGCAGTTTTAGCTCTTGCGCACGATGTTATTGTGACACTCGGTATTTTTACTATATTGTACGAAATCGTGCCATTCAGCCTGGATATCGATCAGGCCATTATTGGTGCGTTTTTGATGATCGTAGGTTACTCATTGAACGATACGGTGGTAGTATTTGACCGAATCAGGGAAAATTCTCTGATCTTTAAAACTGAAGCCTATCCTGATATGGTAAACCGCAGTATCAACAATACTCTCAGCCGAACCGTTGTAACATCTATGACCACCTTAATTGTGGTTTTGATATTGTTTTTATTTGGCGGGGAAGTGCTGAAAGGATTATCTTTCGCATTAATATTAGGCGTTCTGCTTGGTACCTACAGCTCCATTTTTGTGGCAAGCGCGGTACTGGTGGATCTGCAGCTGAAACGTGCCAACAAATAACCAGAAAACCTCACGAGGTACATCATGAGCTTCAAAGTAACAGAGCGTTACAATTGCAACGTTATCGAATTTAAAGGTAATGTGATGGGGGGACCCGACGCTACCAAGCTGAACGAAACCCTTCACGAACTGATCGAAAAAGGCCATAAGAACATCGTAGTTGACCTTGGAAAGGTTTCATTTATGAACTCTTCCGGCCTCGGTATGCTTATCGGTGCGCTCACTACCATGCGTAATGCCGGTGGTGACCTTCGTATCGCCAACGCAACCAACAAAATCGAAAGCCTGCTGATTGTAACCAAACTGATTACCGTATTTCAGCACTTTAAAACGGTACCTGAAGCCGTCGATTCCTTTGAGGGTTCTGAGTAATTCAGTTTCCGGTTCTGAATGCGGAAAAGCAAGGACGGGGGATGCACGTTCATCCCTCTGACTTATTTACATTACACCATGTGTAACTGTAGTTGCATTCTGCATTTTACAGAGCCACAACGATATAAGAGGTGCAGAATTCGATCTGCACCTCTTTTTTATGCCGATTAATAACCATTATTATCTATGTCTGTTCGTGTAATTATTGGGGCTCAGTGGGGCGATGAAGGGAAAGGAAAAATTGTCGATCTGCTTGGCAACCGCGCTGATCTCGTCGTTCGCTACCAGGGCGGAGCAAATGCAGGACACACCCTGAAATTCGAAGGCAAAACACACGTTCTTCACCTGATTCCATCCGGAATTTTTCACCCCAATACGATCTGCGTTATTGGAAACGGCGTAGTTGTCGATCCGTTCAAGCTTCTTGAGGAAATCGACGCCGCTGAAAAACTGGGCGCCGATCCCGCTCAATTGCGCATAAGCTCTACCGCGCACGTAATCCTCCCCTATCACAAAGATATCGACAAAGCCAAAGAGAAGGCACGCGGGGATTCCAAAATCGGAACTACCGGCAGAGGTATTGGTCCGGCTTACATCCACAAAATCGCGCGAACCGGCATCCGGATTATGGATTTGCTGGATGAGAATGTGCTCACTAAAAAAGTGGAGGCGGCGCTGGCCGAAACCAAAACGAACTTCAGCGAATTCAAGGATTTCCCGGAGCACGATTCAAAAAACATGATCCGCGAAATTATGGAGTGCGGCAAAAAGCTCGAGCCATATATTTGTGATACGGCTCATCTGCTGCACAAATCCATGAACGAGGGCAAAACCATACTGCTCGAAGGCGCTCAGGGTGCTTTGCTGGATATCGATCACGGTACATATCCCTTCGTAACATCTTCTTCCCCTACTTCCGGCGGCGCATGTACCGGAACAGGCCTGCCGCCTACCGCCATCAAACGCGTACTGGGCATTACCAAGGCATACTGCACGCGCGTTGGCAACGGCCCCTTCCCGACCGAGCTGCACAACGAAGAAGGCGAAAAAATCCGCCAAAAAGGCCATGAATTTGGTTCCACAACCGGGCGCCCGAGACGCTGCGGATGGATCGATCTCGTAGCACTAAAGTACGCGGCGCGCATCAACGGGATGAACGAGCTGGCCATTACGAAACTGGACGTACTCGACGAAATGCCGGAAATCAGAATTTGCACTGCGTACAAAATTGACGGCGTGGAAACCGATGTTTTCCCCGTCTCGCTCAAAGCGCTCGAAAAGGCCGAGCCGGTTTACGTAACTATGCCCGGCTGGATGTCCAGCCTCGACGGAATCGACTCTGTTGATAAACTTCCGGCAAAATCTCTCGATTTTCTGCACTTCATACAAAAAGAGCTCGGCGTGAATATTTCGATTGTATCCACCGGACCCGACCGCGCCGAAACCATTCTCGATAAAAGCTTCGTCTACTGATTGCATGAAAAATCACTTCCGGATTCATTACCGCCTCACGCCGGCCGGGCCGCAATCCGTAGCCGATCTGGCGCGGAGCGTTGCCTACGAGCAGAGCGTTGAAGTTCCGGATGATATTCTGACGGATGAACTCCGGGTGAAATCAACCGGCAAACCGGCTTATGACGACATCCGTGAACTTGGCGACGGCAGCTATGAAATGTCAATCGCTTATCCGGTGGATAATATTGGCGGGGAAGTCACGCAGTTCCTGAATATTCTGTACGGAAACTGCTCGCTCTTTCCGGGCGTAAAAATCACCGATGTGGAGTGGAACGAGCTTCCCAATAAGCTGTTCACCGGGCCTCGGATTGGTATTCGGGGCATTAGGAAAACCCTTGGTGTAAAACGCCGGGCGCTCAGCTGCACCGCATTGAAACCGATTGGGCTGAACACCAAAGAAATCGCCTATTTCTGCCTTCAGTTTGCCAGCGGCGGAATCGACATCATTAAGGATGATCACGGAATGGCGAACCAGAAATCGGCACCGTTTGAGGAGCGCGTTATCCATTGCATGCAGTCGATCGAGCGCGCCGCGGATAAAACAGGAAAACGAACGGCCTACTTTCCGAATATCACAGCCGGCACTGAGGTGATGATGAAGCGTCTTGATCATGCCGTATCGCATGGCGCGGGCGGCGTTTTGATCTGCCCTCATCTGTGCGGACTCGAATCGATGCACCATATCGCGGAAAAAAATCCCGGGATTCCCATCATGGCGCATCCGGCTTTTTCCGGCGGTTACGTTCAGTCGGCGAATCACGGAATGACGCCTGAGTTTTTGTACGGTATTTTATGGCGCGCCCTCGGCGCTGATCTTTCGGTGTATCCTAACGTCGGCGGGCGCTTTTCGTTTTCAGCGGGAACGTGCAAATCTATCAACGAAACCTGCCGGGATTCCACCCTGCCCTTCAAAACTTCATTTCCCGTTCCGGGCGGCGGCGTACAACGAAACACCATTCCTGATCTGGCTGAGTCGTACGGAAGCGACACCGTATTTCTGGTCGGCGGAAGCCTTTATCAGCATCCCAAAGGGCCAAACTTCGCGGCAAGGGAAATTACCGAGGCACTCGCCCGGCATTAATCTGAGGAAATCTGAC
>PXAI01000044.1 GCA_003567135.1 Balneolia bacterium
GAGCTGAACGTAATCCAGCAGTCTTACACCGAATATGAGGCCGATCTCAACAGGCTGATCGAAAATTATCAGCAGATTCTGATCCACATGTATAAACACGGACGCAGCTCCGAGCTGATGATGCTGGTTACATCGGAATCGCTGAGTCAGGTTCAGGTCCGAGCGTTTTATCTGCGAAAGTTTCAGGAATACCGCGAAGGCCAGGCGCTGCAGATAAAGGAAGCGCAGGAGCGGCTGAAGGTAAAGGAAGCCGAAATGGAACAGGCGCGCGAGCGTAACCAGCAGGTAATTGCGGAATCGCGGCAGGAGCGCAGGCAGCTGGAAAACCGGCGCGCCGAGCAGGGAAAACTGGTGGAGGAATTACGGCAGGATCGCGAGTCTCTGGAGCGTAAACTGGCTCAGAGCCGGAGCGAAGTGGAGAATTTAAATCAGACCATTACGCAGATTATCGCCGACCTGGATGAAATCCGGCGTCAGGAAGAAGAGCGTTTCAGGAGGCTGGAGGAAGAGCGGCTGAGAAGACTGGCGGAAGCCGAGCAGATTCAGAACGCTACCGAGCGTGAGGAAGCCATCGCGCGTTTATCCACGCCAACACGCAGGCCTTCGGCTATGGCCACGCCGGAAGAAATTTCTGTGGTTGAGGCATCATTTACCAGCGCGAAAGGTGATCTTCCGTGGCCGGTTGGTCAGGGTGCCATCCGCACCAAGTTCGGGCCAAAATCGCATCCGGTTTACGGGACAAGCGTTCCAAATTACGGCATTGAAATCAGTACAGAAGCCCGCGCGCCGGTCTGGGCCGTTCACGACGGATTTGTAATTCGCACGGTTGCCATTCAGGGTTACGGCGATATGGTTTTGGTTAACCACGGCAAATACATCACCGCATACGGGAATTTATCGGAAGTGCATGTTCGGCGAAACGATTACGTGCAAACCGGCGATATGATCGGCCTCAGCGGCGATGACACTACACCTCTTGGCAACGCCGTTTATTTCCTGATCCGGGAAGACAACACCAACGTAAATCCGGAAATCTGGATCACCAGCCGCCCACGGCCCATCCCCTGATAATTACTTTTTCAATCCAAGCTTTCAGAAAGTATTAAAATCAATTCTTTATGTACGTCAAAAAAGGTGATGATGTTCACCATATTCCTTTTCATCAGCAGCAAATCATCCGCTCATTTACTTACACCACAACCGCGTTACTGGCCGGAGCCAGCATTCAGTTTTTTACGAATAACTTTATCACCCTGACCGAAAGTCCCGATCTGCAGGGAACGCTTTTTTTAATCGGATTCGCGCTCATTTACGCCAACATCACGTTTCTGCTCGTTCGCCGGTATATCCAGAAACCGGCGTCATTTCAGTTTTACTCGTATGTACTCAGCGTTGTAATCGTTCTGCCGATTCTGATTCTTGTGCTTATCAAGGGGGATGTTTTTGCTTCAACCGCTACTGCCGTTACATACTTTGCAGCCATCGCGGCAGGCTCAGCCGCAGGAGCGTGGTACGGAATCAAAAAAGGGCTGATCAAACGCGAAGAGAGGCGAAAAAAGCTGCATGAGCGTAATCTGAAAAATCCACAAAAATAAAACGGCCGGAACAAATGTCCCGGCCGGCGCGAAACGTCAGCTCTCTTTGAAAGTGGGAAATCTGGTTGCCCAGATCAGGTTATCTGTAAGGAATTTAAAAGGCGTGAATGACAGCGTGGTGTCACCGTTGAAAAAAATCTTTTACCCGCTCATATAATAGTTTCAACAAACACGTTTAATCAGCATATATTGAATTTGGTTAATTGCCCGAAATTCTTAAATTAATCGGGATAAGACACTGCATTTACTTACTTTAAGCTGTGATTGAATGAGACCCATTAAACTTGCACTTGACTGGACCCCCAACACGCTCCACGCCGGTTTTTTAATAGCGCTTCACAAAGGGTACTACAAAAAAGCAGGATTCAACGTATCGCTCGTTTCGCCTGAGGCTGATAACTATAAACTTACCCCTGCACGGCGAGTGGCGCGCCAGAAAGCGGATTTCGGGATTGCGCCCTCTGAAAGCGTAATTTCCTATGCAACTGCAAAAAGTCCGGTTCCGCTGACCGCTGTAGCTACTTTGCTGCAGAAAGATATGAGCGCCATCGCAACGGTAGCCGGCAAAGGGATCGAACGGCCTGCTGATCTGGATGGAAAAACGTATGCGTCGTATAACGCACGCTTTGAGGATGCCATCATTAAGCAGCTGGTGATCAATGACGGCGGAGAAGGTACCGTGATCCCGAAAACGTTCGAGCGACTGGGAATCTGGGATACGCTTCTTGAAGGCAAAGCTGACAGCACCTGGATATTCACTGCGTGGGAAGGTGTGGAGGCAAAACTAAAGGGCGTTGAGCTGAAGCTGTTTAACCTCGTCGATCACGGAATTCCCTATGGCTACTCGCCTGTGGTTATTACCCACAAAACGAGTCTGTACCGGTACCGTAAATACTACAAGAACTTCATGGCAGTGTCTGCTGAGGCGTATCAGGAAGCATCCGCAGAACCGGCAAACACGGCCGATTTCCTCTGTGAAGTAATGGATCACGAGAATTTCAAGAATCCTGAAATGATTCACGAATCCTTGAAAGTACTCAGCAGGCCGTTCCTTAATGAACAGCAAAAATGGGGACGAATGGAAGGTAAATTCTGGGGATTTTTCCTGAACTGGCTGGTTGATAACGATATCCTCAAAATCAAAAAACCGCTCGACTGGAATACGCTTTATACGAACGAGCTTTTTTGAGATAGCCCGGAGTTGAGACTATGTGATTGATCGACCATTTTTGGGGATTGAAATCCCGCTTGTCGATACGATTTTGGCAAATGGCGCGCCCTCGAATCAATCGTATCGATAAGGCCGGTTTTAACCGGCTTCACAAAATTGGAACTAATCCTCTCCGTTTTTCCGCAAAATGACCATCGTCATATCATCGTGGCGATTGGCCGTGTCCATGAAATGAAGCACTTTGTTGTTGAGGGATTTCATTATTTCGGCGGCGCTGCTTCCCTCCTGTACCATGTCGATCAGCGCATCTTCGCCGAGGAAACTGCCGCGACGATTCCGGGCTTCCGAGTAGCCATCGGTGAATAAAACCACGAAATCGTTATCCTGTAGAAAGATCTTTTCCTCTTTCAGCTTTTCATCAAAAATTTCCGGAGCCGCCATCCCAACAGCGAGGCCGTCGGGACGTAAATAACGCTGAACGCCGTTTTGCGAAACAAGCAGCGGCTCGTGTCCGGCGCGGCTAAAGGTAAAGCTGGAGTCCCGCTTATCGTATATTCCGTAAATCATCGTGATGAACGTGCCGCGCGGTGCGTTTTTTCTGAACAGATCGTTAATTCTGAACATGAGTTTCGATGGCGACTTTTCAATGGTGCAAAGGCTGGCAAGAAATCCTTTGAGGAGCGTCATATAAAACGCCGCCTGGATTCCTTTTCCGCTTACATCGCATACCGCCACGCCCAGCCGGTTTTCATCTATCCCGATGATATCGTAGTAGTCGCCGCCGATTTCAAATGCGGGCTCGCAGTTTGTGGCAAAATCGAGTCCGGGAAACGTTGAAGTCGTTTTCGGCAAAAAGGTGTACTGGATTTCGCGCGCAAGCTCCAGTTCACGCTCAATCCGCTGTTTGCGGGTGTGTTCCAGAATATAATCGGGGATCATTTCCGGCAGATCGTAAATCCCTTTGGTGGATTTTATGGCGAACCAGCCTGTTAATAAAATTGCGGCAGGCACCATTAAAATAGCTAATACGGCCAGGCTCAGCCAGCCGGCAGACAGGCCCGCATCCATGAAAAACCGGAACGAAGCAAATGCGATCAGCGCGGAAAGTACGGCGAGCGCATCCGTACGGAAGAAGAGAAAAATCCAGCCGATGGCGGCAATGAACATCAGTCCGTACATCACATTAAATTCCTGCAGCGTAGGCATCCCCATATTCCAGAGCGTAAGCACAACAAGCAGCGCAGCGGGCGGAATCCAGCGGATAGAACCAAAGCGGTTTTGAACCATGGCGCCGTAGCAGAGAAAAACGAGCCAGATAACCACCAGCGCCCTGAACAACTCCGCAAACTGTGATGATACACCGCTCAGCAAGGCCGCAAACCCGTCCCAGACGCGGGATTCACCGATTTGTATCGGAATATTATCCAGTAAAAAAAGTAAAATATAGATGATACCGGCCATCAGGAGTCCGGTAAAAAAGCCGTAAATCAGGCTCTGCCCTACCGGTTTATTAAACCAGAATCCGCGCCGCGTGAAGTTGATAGTCACCATCTTATCAGGCCACGCTTCATGACTGATTGAGGCACCGGCCGCAGAAATGATAAACACGATGATGATCAAACCCAGCGCCACAGTTACTGGTCCGAGCGTGATGCCAAGCCAGAAACCGATTCCGTCCAGGTTATTGTAGAGTCCCGATTTCAGAACCGCTGTAAAGGTGAAAAATGCACCGATTGCGCCCGCGAGCAATCCGTCGAACAGCGCCGTTCTGGTTTCCAGAATCCTTAAATAGTAGCGTCGGACAAAAACGATCAGAATAAAAGCCGATAGCAGAAAAATAACAACTCCGCCAACCGGGTTATTCCAGCTTTGGGTCAGATTACCCGAATCGCCAACCCATTCCGGCGTGATGCCAAGCAGCCCGTGTACACTGCTGTAGCGAAATGAGACGCTGCGAACCCCTGTTTCTTCCTCATCCTGAAAAACAACGTTTATGGTTGCACGCTGGTCATCCTCACTGGATTCAAACGAAAAGGTTGTTTCACTGATTTCGAGCGGTGCGTACCAGGTTTGGCTGATCAGTTTTTGGGTAACCTGATCCAGATCAGCACGCGTCAGCAGCCACACCGATTCATCGGCTTGCCCGGTATACGTTCGGGTTTCGGTGAATCTTACGACGCTTCGCTCATCTTCGGTTTCATCGTCAAGCAGTGTGGCCCAGTTCAGATTCCCCGACACCGCGGAGTCCGGATTTCTGAGCTGGAACAGTTTTCCATCCTGCGTAAATGACAGCGTAAAACCGGAGAACATATCCCTGACGTTCTCCTCTGAAGCAAACGGAGATTCATCACTATCCTCATCAAAATCGGAAAAATCAAGTTCGCTGAACGTAACTCCGCTGAAGTCTCTGATCCGCCAGTAATAGGCCGGATATTTATCAGGATTTGCCCTGATCTTCGAAACCACTTCGCTCCGGCTATCCGTGGATTTCATCCAGTCAAGTAAACCCAGATTCCGGTGCGGGATCAGCTCAAATTCATTCAGCGCGGGGCCGCCCGTCTCATCGAACCAATCCTGAATTCCCGCTTCCACGTTCGCTCCGGCGTTCATTTCGGAAATAAGGGAATCGGTGTGTGTTTTGGGGTATAATATCCACGCCAGCGCGGCCACAGCAACCGCAATCACACCGAGTGTGTACATTTCACGCGCAGGGATAAGATTATGTGGATATGCCATAAACCGGGTTAATGTAATGGGAAACGTTTATCATTACGGAGAAAAACGGGATTTGTTCGGCGTTTTTACAATTAATTCAGCGTCGACTCAATCCCTTTTTTGATCCGTTCCTGCCTTTCCAGCTCATCAGGATCAGATTTCAGGTCTGATCCGCGGATGCGCTCCATGATAATTCCCAGACTCTCTGAGATAATATCCGCCACCTGAAGATTCAGCATTTCCATATTTTCTGCCTGATCCGCTTCATCGGGATAGAAGAGCATTTCGGAAATATCGTCGATAATTTCGCGGTTTCGGTCTGATCCCAGATCAGCAATTATGCCGTGAATCACGTTAAACACAATGTCGCTGATAGCACCTTCAATCTGACCGACGATATATCTGCCCATCACCGGAACGGCTTCGATTTGCTTCAACTCCTGGTTTTGCTCCACAGCCTCGTTAATGCGATGCATCACATAATTCCTGATTTCATCCTCGTGCATAGCGTAACCCTGCGTGGCGGCCGTGCGAATCCGTGCGGAAACCCACTCAATAAGAATATCCTGGCGTGGTTTGATCACATCCCCCGCAATTTTTCCGATAACGGGCGTGCCGTCTTTCAGCTCGTGACGGATGTTCCCCAGAATCCGAAGCGAAACGCGGTCGGTAACTTCCCCGATAAAGAGGTTGATCAGAAAAGCTAACTGATCGAATATCGGCAGCTTGGTGAGATCGATCCAGCCCCGCTGATGCAGACGGATTCCGATGGACACCACCCTGAGCAATCGCAGAAAACGGAAACCGGCCAGCGGAATACAGCCGATGATATCGTACCAGTGAACAAACGGGAAATAATACCAGCGCGAAAATTCCCGGTACCAGATGGCGATGATCCACCGGATGACAAATTCCGTGAGGAATATTCCGATGAAGATCAGATCATAAAGGATGAAATCATCGTGGATGTTAGCCGCGTAAAAGTCGTGCAGAAACGGCCAGACAGATTCAAGAAATCCACGGAAAGCGGCGCTTTGGAAGAGCCAGTCGAACAGAATCAGCAGGAGATTCAGCAACAGCAGAACCATCATCACCAAATCGGCGGTGATGAGAAATGTTTTTACCGACTGACTCTGTTTTCGTGCTGGCATAGTTAAGACTATGGTTTAAAACCGGATTCCAAGCGTGGCAACAAACTGATCAAACTCGGAAATCACGTATTTGGTTTCCAGAAACGTGCTAAGCAGGCCAAGGGAAACATTTACCCCAAGCCCGATGTTCGCACCGGCCTTCGAATCGCTGACTCCGCCGATATCCACATTCGTGAGGTTAAAACCACCAAGAAAATAAGATCTGAGCAGAAGCTGATCAAAGAATGAGTAGTGGCCGTTCAGGTTGAGTTCATAGGATTTGACATCAACGCCGCTTTGCGTTTCCGGAAAATAATAGGTTGCTTCAGCGGCAACACGGAGTCCGGTAAGCGGGAGGCCGAAAAGAAGATTTCCCTGGATTCCAATCAGCTCGGTTTCAGTAGCGGCGGAAAGGCCAACACCAAAACTGATTTGAGCGTCAGCGTTTTGGGGAACTGAAATGAAGAAAAGGCTCAGAACGGCCAGAATTGCGGTGTACTTTTTCATAAGTGAATTAATTAGAGTTGATTTAATTTGGTAAACATTTAATGCGAATCGCTGAGGTCGATATTCTGAAGCTTCAGGATGTGTTCAAGATCCGCGAGTCGACCGCGGCGGCCGGCGTATCTGCGGAGTGCACTCCGGTTAATGATATTCCGGGTGAAGATTTTTTTGATCAGATCGCGCAGAACCTGTCCCTGCCAGGGCTCAAAATACTTGGGATCGGAAAGCAGATCAACGATCAGTTTTTCAAGGGATGGGATCGGACCCGCCTTGATTTTTTCCAGCGGCGCTTCGCTGATCAGCGGTTTGATCACAAGCGGCTGTTTGTGCATGGAAACATACCGGTCGATTATGAGCGCATCGGGGTTCAGAAACAGATCGGTTCTGAACTGACGGAGTTCGTCGAACAGAGCTTCGCAGGCGTCGCGGTCCGTTTCGATGAGGGTCATGAGATGGGAGTGTGAATCCCGGCCCGTCAGTTTCGTGAGCGCATTTGTGCTCCAAACCACAATTTTGATATGCGGGAACTGTCCGGCGGCAAGTTCTCTGATCTCATTCAGGGAATCATCATGAAACGCCTGCAAATCGGGACGCCCGCCCACAACAAACCGTCCGCGCTCGACCGAAGAAATGACGCCCTTTTTTTTGAGGTTATAAATTCTGGAGAGCAGCGTGTTCTGATTCAGCGATTTATCGCCCGCCTCCTCGTAAAACGATTTCAAATCGCTGCTCGTAAATACCTTGTCCTTACCGAAATAATCGGGGATTTCATCCGATCTGATGGCATCGCTCATGTGAACCTCCGTTGGGATTTAGACTTCGGGGTAATTTTATGCAATTTTATTTCGTATTGCCAGTTATTGATTCGTTTTATTACTTGCTCTTTTACTCGAGTGCTTCTTTAGATACTCAGCGAGCTCAGCTTTCCCGACTTTCCCACTGGCTAAATCCATAACTATTGCATACAGACTCTTCTTGTCGGCCTTAATTTGATATCCATTTACATAGAGAAATGTGTACATAGCTATCAGCGCTATCCGCTTATTCCCATCATAAAATGGGTGATTTTGACAAAGATGAAAACCATATGCTGCAGCCATTTGAAACAAATCAGTATGGACATAGTCGCCTTCAAAGGTCGCCTCTGGCTGTGCTAAAGCAGACTCCAGCAACTTTTCATCCCGAACCTGCGACTTGCCTCCATATAAATTATGCTGATCCTGATGAAAGGCTAAGACAATCTCTTTATTCAGGAATTTGATCATTTAGCCAAAGCTTTCAACACGTCTTTATAGTCTGTATTAACCTCGCGATAGGCCTCGGCCCACTCTTCAAACTCCGGATCGATCGGGCTCAACTCCAAATTTGTTCCTTTCTGCCGAATACTCATTTTATCTCCCGTTTTCAGATGCAGTTCATCAATAATCTGTTTCGGGAGGATAACGCCGAGACTGTTTCCTATTTTCCGAATTTTTGCTTCCATTGCGGGTAATTAAGTTAATTTCTATTGTTATAATAATGTTATTACATTTTGGTCAATTATCCAATGACTCTGCTCAATTTAACAGTATTACACAATCAGCCCTGCCACAACATGCGCAATGACAAGGCTGAATAACACAGCTAATAATACCGCCTCCTATCGCTCCAAATCAGCCATCAGCTTAATATCACGCGATGAGGTTCCAACCTGTACCTGATACTCACCTGGTTCCATCACCCATTCCAGCTGATCCGGATGGAAGTAGGAAAAGGCCATATCATCGAGCTCTATTTCTACCATTGTAGACTCGCCTGCTTCAAGGTGCACTTTCTCGAAACCTTTCAGCTCACGGATGGGCCGTTCCACCGATGGGTTTTTATGATGCACGTATACCTGCACCACTTCGGCTCCCTCGCGGTCTCCGGTATTTTTAACCGTGGCCTGAACCCGGACGATATCATCATGTACGAACAGGCTCATATCTGAAAACTCGAAGGTTGTGTATGAAAGTCCGAATCCAAACGGGAAGAAAATATCTCTGTCGTGTGTGTCGAAGTAGCGATATCCCACGAAAATATCTTCAGCATAATCCACGGTTCCGTCGCCGGGGAATTCGCCGATGGAGTGCGACGGATAGTCGGTATGCGCGTTAGCAAACGTCATCGGCAGCCTGCCTGAGGGGTTTACTTTACCAAACAGAATCTCGGCAATGGCCGTACCACCTTCCATACCGGGATACCAGGCGTGCAGATAAGCCGGAGTATCGGACAGCCAGTTCTCCATCTCTACATTGCTGCCGCCCATCAACACAACAGCGGTATTTTCGTTGACAGCGTTGATTCTCTGAATCAGCTCTTCCTGACCAAAAATCAGCTTCAGGTTCAGTTTATCGCGCGCCTCGGCATCGTATGTTCCCTGACCCCACGGCATTCCTTCGTGGCCTTTGATCCATCCGCCTACAAATATAACGGCATCCGCTTGTGCAGCCACTTCAATGGCCTGTTCCATCAGCTCCTGGTTGGCTGATTGAGCCAGCTCAACTTCTCTCACGTTTTCCCGCGACTGCGATGCCGCATCTCCTGTGATATCCGCAAAAAGGCTTTCATCATAATACGGCTCATATCCTTCGGCGTAGATTATTTCCACATCATCGCCCACCAGATTCCGGATTCCTTCCAGAGGCGTGATTTCGTACAGAGCCGGAACCTGCGAGCTTCCGCCGCGTTCTGCATATTTCCGTGTTGCGTTATGGCCGATAACCGCAATTGTCTGAATTTCATTTTTATCTAACGGCAGCAGGCCATCATTTTTTAGTAATACGATTCCCTCGCGCGCCACTTCCAGAGCAACCTGCTGATGCTCCTCTACATTTCTTTGTCCCGGGCCGTGATCGCTAAGCGCCGTGCTTCTGTACATTAACCGCAGGATGCGCCTTACTTTATCATCCACGTACTTTTCGTCGATTTCACCGCTTTCAATCATCTCTTTTGCGGGATTCGCCAGGTAAAACTCTTCGTACACGGGATTGTCAAAATCGCGTAGCAGCTCAGTTCCCATTTCGATATCCGTGCCGTAAATCAACGCTTCGCGCGTATCTTTTACGGATGCCCAGTCGCTAACGACTACTCCGTCAAATCCCCACTTTCCTTTCAGAACTTCGTTATTCAGGTATTCGTGATGCGTTGTGTACTGCCCGTTAATTTTGTTATACGCACCCATAACGCTCCAGGCATCCCCGTCGACTACCACATCCCTGAAAGCCGGAAAATAGATTTCGTGCAGCGCGCGCTTGCTGATGATCACATCAATATTATGCCGATCCGTCTCCTGATTATTTGCAGCATAGTGTTTAGGACACGAAGCTACTCCCTGCGCCTGCAGGCCTCTTACATATCCCACAGCCATCTTACCGGTGAGAAAAGGATCCTCACTCAGGTACTCGAAATTCCGGCCGTTAAGCGGACTCCGGATAATGTTAATTCCGGGTCCAAGAAGTACATCCTTACTCCTATCTTTCGCTTCTTTGCCTAAAACCTCGCCAAACTGATAGCCAAGATCCCTGTTCCACGTGGATGCCAGGTTTATGCCAACCGGCAGATAGGTTGATCTGTCGTCGTAACCATCCAGCGCGTGCCATCCGCGTCCGTGCTCGTGCCGCACGCCGTGGGGGCCGTCAGAATAAACAAGTTCGGGGATGCCCAGCCTTGGAACGCCGCCGGATGTAAACGAAGAACTGGCGTGAATCATGCCGATTTTCTCATCCAGCGTCATCAAACCAATCAGTGAATCGATTTTTGCTTCAGACACCTCTACCATCTTACCGGTTTTTTCAGTTTCATATTGACCTGCGTCGCAGGCACTTAGTACAAATCCGCACAGCAAGGCTGTTGATATCAATAATATTTTCCTCATAGTCAATTTTCCCCATCTTCAGTTTAATTGAATTAAATGCTCTTATCTCTGCAATAATTAATGATTTGATCGTACCAAAATCAAATCAAAA
>PXAI01000242.1 GCA_003567135.1 Balneolia bacterium
GGTGAGATGCGGTGAGATGCGGTGAGATGCGGTGAGATGCGGTGAGATGCGGTGAGATAATGAATCCGTAGGGGCGGAAATTTTTCGCCGGGTGGTAAACCAAGTATAATCGCAATGATGAACACGTAGGTTAAATGTCAAGCGCATAATTATCAATGAATTATGACTGGGTAGCCCCAAAAATCAGCGAATCTGAATAGCTCTGCAAATTCTTCAATCAAGGAAATCCGGATTAAGCGAGTGATGATTTACCTACGAAAACTTTTACATAATAATTTGTAAGGATTTGCTCCGAAACTGATTGTTTAACTTTCCAAGAGTTCAAAACTTTTGGAGAGTTAAAAACGGGAGTTCCCCACATCCAACAAAATTTCCCCCACATTCCTATATTGCCCCAACCAGACTGAGTCAATCAAAATCCCAAATCAATAGTTTATGATTTCCGCTACGATGAAAAATTCCTTCACGGCGTTACTGTCCGTGATTCTCTTGTTTGTATTTACCCAAAATTCGGTTGCGCAGAATCCCATCACGCCTGAGATGATGTGGCAGATGGATCGTGTTGGCGGCCTGACGGTTTCGCCGGACGGCTCGAAGGCGGCGTTTACGGTTACCTCTTTTGATATTGAGACGAACGCTTCCGAGACGAATATCTACATCATGGATGCTGATTCGAAAGAAAGCCGTCAGCTTACGCATCACGGAACGGAGGGCTCGCCGGCGTTTAGTCCGGATGGCAACTACCTGGCGTTTATTTCGCGCAGGCACGGCGGTTCCGGTCAGGTTTACGTGATGCCGCTTTACGGCGGCGAGGCGCGGCAGATTACGGATTTGCCGGTCGGTGCATCGGCCCCAAAGTGGTTTCCTGATGGTGAGCGGATCGCGTTCTCGGCTACCATTCACGCGGATTATAACGGTGACTGGGATGTGATGAAGCGTATTCAGGAAGAGAAGCGCAACTCTAAAGTGACCGCATTCGCTACGGAAAACCGGATGTACCGCCACTGGGATCGCTGGCTTGAAGAAGGGATGTATCCGCGGATATTTTCGGCCACGCTGGACGGTGAAGTCACCGACCTGATGCCCGATTCGCGGCGCTACTTTAATATGATGGGCGCACCTTCTTATGATATTTCTCCGGACGGCAGCGAAATCGCGATTTCGGCGAACAGTACTGAGCCGCCTTACGAGCGCCTCAACTACGATATTTTCCTCGTAAAAACGGACGGAAGCGGCGAAACCCGTAACATCACTTCCCACAATCCGGCGAACGACTCAAATCCTGTTTACAGTCCCGATGGCCAGTATATTCTCTACGGCAAGCAGCGTATGTGGGAGTTTTATGCGGATAAAACGCGCCTCGCCGTGTACGACAGAGAAGCGGAAAACATCACCGTTCTCACCGAAGATATCGACCTGAGTTTTTCCGGATGGATCTGGAGCGAAAACGGGCGCGAAATCTTCATGCAAGCGCAGGATCGTGCAAAAACCTCGCTTTTTTCAATCCGGGCGGATGGTACGCGCCTGAACGAGGTTTTCCGTGGTGGTACCAACGGGGGCGTGCAGCTTTTCGGAAGCCGTAATCTGATTTTCTCGCATCACAATTTTCAGGATCCCGCCGAGTTGCATCAGATTCGCAGGGATGGAAGCCGTCTCGAAAAACTGACTTCCTTCAACGACGAGCGCGTTAGCCAGATTGATTACGGCCGCGTTGAGGATATCACCTATAAGGGGGCAAACGGAAATGATGTGCAGATGTTCGTGGTCTATCCGCCGGATTTTGACGAATCAAATACCTATCCGATGGTGATGATGATCCACGGTGGCCCGCACGGAATTTTCGGAGATAGTTTCCACTACCGCTGGAACGCGCACGCCTTTGCCGCGCCGGGCTACGTCGTGGCGCTGCCGAACTTTCACGGCTCAACAAGCTTCGGACAGGAATTCACCAAGTCGATTCACGGCAACCATGCCGACCTGCCGTACCGCGATATCATGAAAGCGGCTGACGTGCTGGCCGGGCGCAGCTACATCGACGAAAACCGCATGGCCGCAACGGGCGGAAGCTACGGCGGATATATGGTTAGCTGGATCGCCGGACAAACCGATCGATTTGCGGCGTTGGTCAATCACGCCGGTGTGTATAACCTGATGGCGCAGTTTGGTTCCGACGTCACTGGTCATCGCGCGTATTCTTACGGCGGATCACCCTGGGAAAATAAAGATCATCTTGCCGCAACCAATCCGGCCGAATTTGCTGAGAACTTCTCATCCCCAATGCTTGTGATTCACGGTGAACTCGATTACCGCGTTCCAATCGGGCAGGGGCTGGAAGTGTACGGCGTGTACAAAGCGCGCGGACTCGACGCCAGGCTGGTCTATTTTCCGGATGAAAACCACTGGATTCTTTCAGCACAGAACTCCATCTACTGGTATGAGGAGCTCTATAACTGGCTTGAAAGGTATTTGAAGGATTGATGTAATTTCTAAAGGTGGAAAATTTTGAACCCTTCGGAGTATCTGCTTCGAAGGGTTTTTTTGTGATGCAGATAAGATATTTACATCGTCTGCGCAGAGATCACGTAACTTGTTGAAAAGGGTGAATTAGATGGGGAATAGGTAAAATAAAATCATTTTTATTTATGCTGATAAATTATAGCTTATCATATATCACTACAGACATTTTGAGTAGTAATATTAAATAGAAAGATTAATCAAATTAATGCAATATGAAAAAGAAACTACTGTTCACCGCATCATTGGTATTGATGCTGATTTTTACACATCATATAAATTTGCATGCTCAGATAACGGTCACGCAGGAAAACTTAATCTCAGCTTATGATGACATCACTATCGGAACCCAGTTTATCGCATTTGATGAAGCCGCCGGTCAGGCGCTGATAAGTCAGAGCGGAGAAAATCAGGTTTGGGATCTTACCAGTATCAGCTTTACAGCATCAATTGAATCAGAGTATGAAATATCTGAAGATATAACCGGAGTACCGGGTGGAGATGACGAGCACTTCGAAAATGCCATGATGGTAATGTCGAACTTCATCCTGGAAGTAAACGGATTTGAGGATGAGGAAGACGGCCCGCCATTCAGTGAACTTCACACGTTTCTTGGAATTGAGGATAATCTGGCCGTGAGCTATGGCGGTGTTGGCATTATCGGTCCGGAAGGAGATGAGCTCCGTATTTACGAGCGTCCGTTCAGAGTTGATTTCGAGCTTCCGGCAACGTTCGGATCTGCCTGGTCATTTGATTTTGAACAGGAAGCCATAGGCCCCGGTTTTGCAGAAACGACCGATTACCAGGTTTCTACTGAAGTTGACGGCTACGGTGAACTTATAACTCCCGCCGGTACGTTCAGCGTGCTCCGGATTCGAACTGAGGAGACTTTCGATCTCGGCGGAACACCATTTACCTCCACTGAATATACGTTTGTCGATGAATCCGGCATTTTTCTGGCCATGATTGATGAGGCGAATTACGTAAGCTACTTCGGGTATGAAACCGGGACATCCACAGAACCTGACCAGGATGCCCCGGTAGTTTTTCAGCTGGATCAGAACTATCCCAATCCTTTCAACCCAACGACCAACATCACCTACACGCTGAACGAAAGCAGCCACGTGCAGCTGGATGTGTACAGCGTAAATGGACAGCATATCGAAACGCTGGCGCAGGGGAGTCAGGCACCCGGAGCGTACACGGTTACGTTCGATGCCGGCTCGCTATCAAGCGGCGTGTATATCTACAAATTGCAGGCCGGTGCCGCAACGGAAATCCGGAAAATGATGCTTATTAAGTAGAAAATCCTCTCTGGAACCGCTTTTCTGAAATCCCCGTGCAGTTAATTCTGGCGGGGATTTTTTTATGGAAAATACTTTAGGATGACCAAAGAAATGCTTAAATTATAATATCAATATTAGATTATGTGTTCAAACTGATTATTAAAACTGAATAAGGATTACAAGCTATGAAAGATAATATTGCACAAAACAAGAATTTAGCATTTCTCGAGTCATCTCAGCCATCGTACTACCGGGGTTTCGAAAACGGAAACTGGCAGCATGAAATTGAGGTTCGCGACTTTATCCAAAAGAATTACACGCCGTACACAGGCGATTCCTCTTTTTTAACAAACGCTTCAGATCGTACCCAGCTGCTATGGCATCAGGTACTGAATCTGATGAAGGAAGAGCAGAAGAAAGGTGTGCTGGATGCCGATACGGCAAAAGTTTCAGGAATTACCACGCACGAGGCCGGCTATATTGACAAGGATCTCGAGCTCGTAGTAGGTTTACAAACTGAAAAGCCGCTGAAGCGCGCGCTGATGCCGTTTGGTGGTGTCCGTGTAGCTAAAAGCGCACTTGAGAGCAACGGATTCCCGTTTTCAGAAGAAACGGAAAAAGCTTTTGACGCAATCCGAAAAACGCACAACGACGGCGTTTTCGATGCCTACACAACGGAAATCAGAAAAGCACGCTCATCCGGTATCGTTACCGGGCTGCCCGATGCGTACGCCCGTGGCCGCATCATCGGCGATTACCGCCGCGTAGCGCTCTACGGAATTGACAGGCTGATTGAGGATAAGAATGAGCAGCTGGAATCACTTGAAGTGAATGCGCTGAACGAAGAGACCATCCGCCTGAGAGAAGAAATAAGCGAGCAGATTAAGTCGCTTAACGAACTTAAGGAAATGGCTGCCGGATACGGGTTTGATATCAGCCTTCCTGCAGAAAACGGTATTCAGGCGGTTCAGTGGCTCTATTTCGGCTACCTCGCCGCAGTGAAAGAGCAGAACGGCGCCGCAATGTCGCTGGGACGTGTTTCTACCTTCCTCGATATCTATTTCGAGCGTGATCTCGCCGAAGGCACCATCACCGAAACCGAAATTCAGGAAATTATTGATCATTTCGTGATGAAGCTCCGTATGGTTCGTTTCATGCGTACCCCTGATTACGACGCGCTCTTTTCAGGCGACCCAACCTGGGTTACGGAAGTGATCGGCGGAATGGGAACCGACGGACGCACGCTGGTTTCAAAAACCTCGTTCCGTCTGCTGCAGACCCTGCACAATCTGGGGCCCGCACCAGAGCCGAACCTGACCATTCTCTGGTCAGACAAGCTTCCAAAAGGCTTTAAAGATTTCTGTGTGGATACATCCATTAAAACATCCTCACTGCAGTATGAGAACGACGATCTGATGCGCACCTACTGGGGCGATGATTACGGAATCGCATGCTGTGTTTCAGCCATGAAGATTGGTAAGCAGATGCAGTTCTTCGGTGCACGTGCCAACCTCGCCAAAACGCTTCTTTACGCTATCAACGGCGGTAAAGATGAAATTACGGGCGATCAGGTTGCTCCGCAGATGGCACCCATCACCGGCGACAAGCTGAATTATGACGAGGTGATGTCCAGATTCGACTTTATGATGGACTGGCTCGCAGCCGTGTACATGAACTCACTGAACGTGATTCACTACATGCACGACAAATATTACTACGAGCGCATCGAAATGGCGCTGCACGATCGCGACGTATTCCGTACCATGGCGTGTGGAATCGCGGGACTCTCCGTAGTTGCCGATTCCTTCAGCGCGATGAAATATGCCGACGTGAAAATTATCCGTGATGAGCGCGGCCTGGCCGTGGATTTCGAAACCACCGGCGAGTTTCCGACTTTCGGAAACGACGACGACCGCGTGGATGAGATCGCAAGATCACTAATGAAAGTCTTCATGGGCAAACTGCAGAAGCAGCCGACCTATCGCAACGCTGTACCAACACAGTCTGTGCTTACGATTACCTCAAACGTGGTTTACGGTAAGAAAACAGGCAGCACGCCTGACGGACGTAAACTTGGCGAGCCATTCGCACCCGGAGCCAACCCAATGCACGGCCGTGATAAAAACGGAGCCGCCGCGTCGATGCTCTCCGTAGCCAAACTGCCTTACGAATATGCGCAGGACGGAATCTCCTACACGTTTTCCATCGTGCCGAAAGCGCTCGGAAGAACCGAAGAGGATCGCACGGCGAATCTGTCCGGAATGCTGGATGCCTACTTCGCGAAAGGCGGGCACCACATCAACGTGAACGTATTTGACCGCGAAACGCTGGTCGATGCCATGGAACATCCTGAGAAATATCCGCAGCTGACCGTACGGGTTTCCGGCTATGCGGTGAACTTCAACAAGCTCACCAAAGAGCAGCAGCAGGATGTGATCACCCGTACATTCCACGAGCAAAACTAAATGGAGACAGGCGGCGCTTCGGTGCCGCCTTCTTTTTTAAGACTATGAAAAACGTTACAGGTTATATCCACTCCAGAGAATCCGCCGGCACGCTCGACGGACCAGGCGTACGCCGCGTTCTTTTTCTGCAGGGATGCCCGCTCAACTGTTTATACTGCCACAATCCTGACGCACGGCCGTTTAAGTGCGGTTACCAGACCGATTCATACACCGAGCTTCGTGAGATTGCCAAAAATAAAGATTATCTGATTAAAACGGGCGGCGGCGTAACGCTTTCCGGCGGAGAACCGCTGAGTCAGCCCGAATTCGTAAAGACCATTTTTGAAGGATGCAAGCTGATGGGCATCCACACCGCGCTGGATACGTCCGGTTTTCCGGGTCAGCGCGCGGATGACGAACTGCTCTCCTACACCGATCTGGTTTTGCTGGATATCAAGCACATTCGTCCCGGCAGCTACAAAGAACTGACCGGCGTAAAGCTGGAGCCGACGCTCGAATTTGCGAAGCGGCTGGCCGAAAAAAATATTCCCGTCTGGATCAGGCACGTACTCGTTCCCGGTTATACCGACAACGAGGAAGCGCTGAACGAGTTGGCGGAATTTGTGGGCACGCTCGGAAATGTGGAGCGCTTGGAAATCCTTCCATACCACAAAATGGGCGAGTACAAATGGAAAGAACTCGGAATTGAAAACAAACTTGCCAATATTCAGGAACCGGATTCATTGATGGTAGCCGGTGCCAAAGATGTGTTAAAAAAATCCGGCGTTCCGGTTTACTGATCTGAAGATTGGTGAAAAAACCGGCCGGCCAGGGGAAATTCGGTTTATAAAAATGGTTAATCGACTACAACTGTGTTAAGCTTTCTCGATAGAAAACATTCGGTGGCCAAACCCGGCCACAGCCGCTGGCTCATTCCGCCGGCTGCGCTTGCCATTCACCTCGCCATCGGCCAGGTTTACGCGCTTAGCGTGTTTAATCTGCCATTGACGCGCATCATTGGTGTCACAGAATCCACGGCCGCCGACTGGCGCCTTACTACGGTTGGATGGATTTTCTCCATTGCGATCGTTTTTCTTGGATTATCCGCCGCGCTGTTCGGCAAGTGGCTCGAAAGGGAAGGGCCCCGCAAGGCAATGTTCGTTTCGGCGCTCTGCTTCAGCGGAGGGTTTTTTGTCTCCGCGCTGGGCGTTTATCTACACAACATCTGGCTTGTTTATCTCGGCTACGGCGTTTTTGGGGGAATTGGCCTGGGGATCGGATACATCTCGCCCGTTTCCACGCTGATCAAGTGGTTCCCGGATCGTCCCGGCATGGCTACCGGAATGGCGATTATGGGATTCGGCGGCGGCGCGATGATTGGCTCCCCGCTTGCGGTAAATCTGCTGGATCGTTTCAGTTCGGCCACAAGCGCCGGAGTATGGGAAACCATGCTGGTTATGGGCACCATCTATTTCTGCCTGATGGTGATCGGCGTATTTCTGATCCGCGTACCGCGCGATGACTGGAAACCGGAAGGGTACACGCCCGCCTCAAACGCCGGCAAGATGATCACCAACAACCACGTGGATGCCGACACCGCGCTGAAAACGAAACAGTTCTGGCTGCTCTGGGTGATGCTCTGCGTAAACGTAACCGCCGGAATCGGGGTATTGGGACAAGCTTCACCGATGATTCAGGAGATGTTTTCCGCCACCATCACCGTACAGGATGCCGCGCTTTTTGTGGCGTTACTCAGCTTCTTTAATTTGATCGGCCGCTTTATCTGGTCATCTTTCTCCGATAAAATCGGCCGTAAAATGACCTACGGCATTTACTTCGGCCTCGGGCTCATGCTTTACGCCCTCGTGCCCACGCTCGGCCAGTTCGACACCGCGTTCTGGTTCATCGCCGCATTCGCGCTCATCATGACCATGTACGGTGGCGGCTTCGCAACCATCCCGGCCTACCTGCGCGATCTGTTCGGCACCTTCCAGGTCGGCGCCATCCACGGCCGATTGCTCACCGCCTGGTCAACCGCCGGAATCCTCGGCCCCGTCCTCATCAACTACATCCGCCAGGCCCAGGTCGACGCCGGAATCCCCGCTGCCGAAGCCTACTCCCTCACCATGTACATCATGGCAGCCCTGCTGCTGATCGGCTTCATGTGCAACCTCGCCATCCGTGAAGTGGATGAGAAGCATCATGTTTTGGAGATGAAAGAGAGGGAGTGAAAAAGCGGGTTTGTCGAATTCGTTGTTGGGAGATTGTTTAAGAGAGTTGCGGGTTGCGGGTTGCGTTGATTTTCGAATTCAAATATCGTAGCCAATTGCTTCCCAAGGCACGTTGGGGCGTTTGGGTGGTGGTAATGTTTGGTATATTTTTCGATATATTCTTAGATATTGAATCTCCGGACTACCAGCGTCCCATTGGCGTCATCCCGCAATCGGCCTCGAAAGTAAATAAGGAACAGTTTGTTACACGATATGATGCGGCGGCCTTTGGACGTCCCGACCCTTCGGGAGATCTTCCAGCGTAATACTCGGACAGATCGTATTCAGGCTAAAAATCGACGCCCTAAATGGTACCAGCGCTTTTCGTGCAACCTACGGCAAGCGACCACCACCCGAGCCAAAAGCACGCTGGAAGATCCCGTATAACATCCGGCTCCGCCGCGGATGTTTACGGGATGACAGCCTTGGGGCGTTTGGGTGGTGGTAATGTTTGTTATATTCATCGTTTTCGAATCTCCGGGCTACCAGCCCTGGGAGGCATTTCGGCGAAGTTCTTTGGCTCCACTAATCAGCGAACCCCGAAACACTCCCCCCAATCATCAACAGACCGTAATCAATAATCAATCGAGAAACCCGCAACCTGAAACCCGAAACCCGCAACGCCTTTTCTTCCCCACAATTTCCAAAATCTTCATTCTCAGATTACGTAACTTCCACACCTGTACCAATTAACACAGGATCTGCTGATTTAAGAGTTAACGCGCGACATGGAAAACATTCGGGTGACCGAAAAACCGGAATTTAAAACGAACTCAGGCACATCGCCGTATGCTTCGGTGGTGGTTCCGCTGCTGAATGAGAGTGAATCGCTGGCGGAGCTGTATAGCCAGCTTGAAGAGGCGCTCAATGGGCGGTATTCCTGGGAAATCGTTTTTGTGGATGACGGCTCGACCGATAATTCCTGGGAGGTTATTCAGCAGCTTCAGGCGCAGCACGGGAACGTGAAGGGCGTCAGATTTCGCCGGAATTACGGTAAGAGCACCGCGCTTCAGCACGGTTTTCAGGAGTCGGAAGGGAAGGTGGTTGTAACGATGGATGCCGATCTGCAGGATGATCCGTTTGAAGTGCCCGGCCTGATTGATATGCTCATCGAAAAAGATCTGGATCTTCTGAGCGGCTGGAAAAAGAAGCGGTATGATCCGCTTAGTAAAACAATTCCGTCGCGGTTTTTCAATTTTATCACGTCCAAGGTTACGAAAATCAAGCTGCATGATTTCAACTGCGGGCTCAAGGCGTACAAGCGCGAAGTCGTGGAGCGGCTTGATCTGTACGGCGAAATGCATCGCTACATCCCGCTGCTGGCTTACTGGGACGGCTTCCGGAAAATCGATGAAAAGCCGGTGCAGCATCATCCCCGGAAATACGGCGATTCCAAGTTTGGCCTGTCCCGTTTCATCAACGGATTTCTTGATCTGCTGACGCTCATCTTCGTGAACTTTTATCAGCAGAAGCCGATGCATTTTTTCGGCACGGCCGGTTCGGCGTTTCTCGTGGTCGGCGGCGGAATCACGCTTTATCTGGCGTTTATGCGGATTTTCTTCGATCAGTATCTCGCCGGACGCCCGCTTTTGCTGTTCGGAATTTTGCTGCTGCTCGTCGGGCTCCAGTTCTTCATGATCGGCCTGTTTGGCGAAATGGTCTATCGCTACCGAAGGGATAATCACTCGGTGAACGTCCGGGAAAAAACCGGAACCAAATATGAGTAAAATCGCCTACGATCCGGTTAAAGATAAGTTTGCCGGCATAATCCGCCGATCGCGCCTGCTTCGGAAACTCTTCTACATCGCCCTGGACCTCTTTTTCCTGAGAAGCTGGCACGTGCGCGGCGTGGTGAAAAATCTCGGCATCACGGTATTTGACGACGAAGATCCCGCAATTCTGGATGCCGGAAACGGTTTTGGCCAGTACGACCGCTTTTTACTCAAAACGTTTCCATCCTCCAAAATTAAGGCCGTTGATGTAAAGCAGGACTACCTCGACGACTGCCGGTTTTATTTCAAAGATGCCATCTCAAAAGGGAAAATAAGCTTTGAGGAAGCCGATCTGCTGAAGTTTGATGAACCGGAAAACTACGAACTGGTGCTTTGCGTGGACGTGCTGGAGCATATCGAGGAAGATGTGCTGGTGATGAAAAACATCCTGAAAAGCATGAAGCCCGGCGGGTATTTTGTGATGCACTCGCCGTCGATTTATGCAGAAGATGATGCGGGGGATGATGAGTTTTTTGTGGATGAGCACGCGCGTCCCGGCTATGAAAAAAGTGATCTTGCAAAACGGCTGCTCGACGCCGGACTGGAGCCAGTGGAAATCCGGTACACGTACGGCCTGCCCGGCCACACAGCGTGGGTTATGTTGATAAAATACCCGATGCTGCTTATAAACAGAGTGGGTTTTATTTCGGTTTTTTTATTGCCATTTTACTACCTCATTACATTTCTGCCCGGAATGCTCCTCCACTATTTTGATCTCGGAAAAGATCACGATGCCGGAACCGGAATTATTGCCGTTGCAAGAAAGCCAAA
>PXAI01000011.1 GCA_003567135.1 Balneolia bacterium
TAAAAAGGCTGTTGGGATATAAGGGTGCCAGCATCCAAAGCTCAAATCCGGATTTAGAGCATATTCAGTTTTTCAAACGGTCAGATCTGATTCGGCTTATCGAAAGCTACGGCTTTAAGTTGAAGGCTTTTGGCAAGGCCGATTTTGTGGATCGTGTGTTTCCTTTTTCAATGCTGGCAAACCGTTTTCCCGCTCTGCAAAAGCTGGACTGCAGAATGGCCGATATCCTTCCAAGATATTGCACCAGTGGATTTTACACGAGCTGGTCGATGGTTACGAAAAATAAGCGTAACCGAATTAAGACCGACAAGAAAGAGATTGTCGAGACAAAAAGTTAGGTTAAGCAATTCAGCTTAACAGTTCAAACAAACGTTCGATCCCCGGATTACCCGGCGAGCCAAGTTGCTCATATCGCTCCATCAATATTTCCACGCTCAACTTATTACAGTGCTCAGGATTCGAAGCAACTTCGCGATAGGCTTCGCGGAAACTCATTCCTTTTTCAGTGACGAGAAGATTGGCGGCTTCGGCGGCGAAAAGTTCGGGCGTACAGGCTTTGTTCAGGTTTTCTTTGTTTACTTCAATAGAAGATATCAGCAGATGGGATGCTTCCAGAACATCCAGCACCGTTTCAAAAGCAGTCATCACCGGCTCTTTGGTCAGCTGTAAATCGCGATGGTATCCGGATTCAAGATTTTGCGTGAGGTTTTGAAGGGTGGAGGCTTGTCCGAGCACGACTGAATGCTTGCCGCGAATAATTTCGGCCACGTCCGGATTTTTCTTTTGGGGCATGATGGATGATCCGGTACAAACGGCAGGATCAAGATCAAAGAAACCATGGGTTTCGCTGCTGTAACGGATGACGTCTGAGGCCATTCGGGCGGTGATCGCCGTAATTCCGGCCAGTCCATTCACAATCTGCCACTCGGTCCATCCGCGGCTGAGCTGTGCCGTGGTTGCGCAAACCATCACCGTATCAAAGCCCATTTCTTCGGCCTGCGCTTCGCGGTTAAGGTTGATGGTGGAACCAAATCCGGCCGCCGTGCCGAGCGGAGAACGGCTTACCAGAGTTTTTAAAGATTTCAGCATATCAAGCTGCATGATCAGCATTTCGGCAAATCCGCACGCCCATTGACTCACCCCGGAAAGCATTGCTTTCCTCGTATGTGTAAACCCCGGAAGTGGCACACCTTGATGACGCTCAGCAAATTCAAGCAGGCTCCTGGCGCACGTTTCAGTAGCGGCCATGACCTCCAACAGCTTCGATTGTTCATACAACCGCATCGCCGTCAGAACCTGATCGTTGCGTGAACGTCCCGTGTGAATTTTTTTACCCGTTTCGCCCAGGCGCTGCGTGAGCCACTCCTCAATCGCGGTATGACCATCCTCCTGATCGGGCCTGATTTCAAAACGGCCTTCAGCATTAGATTTTGCTATTTTATCCAGCTCCGAAGCAATCTGTGATGCTTCATCTTCGGTCAAAATCCCGGCTTTTAGCAGCGAATTTGCATGTACTTTAGAAGCCATCACATCCCAGGGAATCAGCTCCAAATCCAGAACGTAATCGTTGCCCACGGTAAATCTTTCCGTGATGCGGCTTTTATCAGAATCCGCCGGAGCATCTTTTTTCTGCCAGATCTTCATTTTACAAGTTTGTGGTTATTTAAATATTGAAGGTATCTATCAAACTGTTCGTTATCGAACACTAAGAAAACGAATCCCAGCCTAAGGATAAAATGTCGTTAAGAATCATCTTATTTGAAATCAACCCGCAACTGTAGGGAAATGGCATGCCATTTCCCTACAGTTGATGATCCGGTTAGTTTATGTCATGCCGTTTTTCTTGCTGCGATTTCCGCCTTTCTCTTCAACTGCCACGCCGTTTTCTGCGGCAGATTCCACAGTTCAATAAACCCGGCCGATGCGTTCTGATTGAAATCAGCGGATGTATTGAAAGTAGCGAGATTCTCATCAAAAAGAGAGTAGGGCGATGTGAGCGCCACCGCTTCGCAGTTGCCTTTGTAGAGCCTCACGGTCACTTCGCCGGTTACTTTTTTGTTTTGCTCGTTGATAAACGCGCGAAGGTTATCCATCACCGGCTCAAAATATTTGGCGCCGTAGCAGAGGTATGCCCATTTCTGATCGATCACCGTTTTGAGCTCGTTTTCTTCCCTTGTCGACACAAGCTGTTCAAGGTTTTTGTGCGCCTTGATGAGAATATGCGCAGCCGGATTTTCGTACACACCGCGCACCTTCAGCCCAACTACACGATCTTCGATCAGATGAAAATATCCCACGCCGTGCTTTCCGCCGAGCGTGTTCAGTTTTTTAATGATCTCTTTCAGCGGAATCGGCGATCCGTTAAGCGCCGTCGGTACGCCGTTTTCAAACTGGATGACAACCTGCTCCTGTTCATCCGGGGCGGTTTGGGGCGTGTTGCACCATTTCAGGATATTCTCCAGCGGAGGAATCTGGCCGGGATCTTCGATTTCGCCGCCCTCGCCGGTGTTGGCCCACATGTTCTCATCATAGGAGTAGGGAGATTTTTTCGTTTGCTCCACGGGGATCCCGTTTTTTTCTGCATAGGCAATTTGTTCATCACGGCCCATCGACCATTCACGAACCGGCGCAATGATCTTCAGTTCCGGATTCAGCGTGGTAATGTATCCCTCAAAACGGATCTGATCATTTCCTTTACCGGTGCATCCGTGCGCGATTACCTGGCAGTTGAACTCGGCGGCTACCTGAACCGCAATTTTGGAAATCATTACTCTGCCGAGCGGACACCCCAGAGCGTATCCTCCCTGATAATCGGCATTGGCTTTTACCGCCTCGGCACACAGAGCGGCAAACTCGTCGGTGGCATCCACCACATGAGCTTCTTTGGCACCGAGCATCATCGCTTTTTGTTTTATGCTGTCCAGATCGTCGGCAGTCTGGCCAATGTTGATAGTCAGTGCGATGACGTCACATTCGTACTCCTCCTGAATCCATTTCAGCATAATGCTGGTGTCGAGTCCGCCGGAATAGAGGAGAAGGCAGGTATCGAAAGTTCCTTTATGAGCTTCATGTGAAGCAACTTTAGTGTATGATGTTTGAGCGTTCATGATAATACTGTGTTGTGTTTTTTTTGAAGAATTTAGATAGAATTTCAGGCGCCGTTCATTGAAAGCGCGTGTTCAGGCTGATCAGCGTCGGATAATTTTCCGGACAGGAGCGATGCAAAAACGCCTTTTGCGGAAACCATTCGGTTAAAGGCCTGTTTTTTTACGAGCGAGCGTTCGTGATCGAGAACTGCGCCGGTAACTTCCACGCCACGGTGTGCAGGCTGACAGTGCATGAAATACGCCTGCGGGCCGGCAATCGACATCATCTCCTCATTGACCTGATAGCCATGAAAATGGCCTAGTTTTTCTGCAGTAAGATGTTCTTCTCCCATGGAAATGAAGGTGTCGGTATAGACTACATCCGAGCCGGGCAGCACATCATTCGGATTAGTGGAATGTTCAAAACTGCCGCTATATGCAGCAGCCAGCTTGTTAAATCCGGCAAGATCTGCTTCCGACCAGTAGTACGATTCAGGTCCGGTAAAAGCCACAGAGTACCCAAGTTTGAGCAGGGCTTCAAAAAGCGAACCTGCCACATTGTTAGCATCGCCGACAAACGTAATTTTAGCGGAATTTCCCACACCAAACTGCTGACGAATCGTGAGCACATCAGCTATTGCCTGCATGGGGTGATATTTTTCGCAAAGGGCGTTTATGACCGGAATCGGACTGATGGCCGCCATTTCGGACAGCGTTTCATGGGAATAGACACGTGCAAAAATAGCATCGCACCACTGCGCCACGTTCATAATCGTGTCCTTCATCGATTCGCGGCTACTGAACTCCACATTCTTGCCTTGGGAAAGCATAATTTCAGGCTGCGTGTGGATGACATGTCCGCCGAGTTGGTTGATGGCCACTTCCGTGCCAAGCACCGTTCGCAGGGAGGGCTTTTCAAAAATAAACAGGATATGTTTGTCCTTAAGCGGCGTTTCATTCCCGTTTTGAAGGATTTCGCTGGTATCCAGCATGAGTTGAATCTGCGCCGGGCTAAAATCTTTAAGACTGAGTAAATGGTTCATGGATACAGGTTGGGTTTGGTGAAATTGAAATTCGGTGAAGGGTGGGAAGCAAAAAAAACGCCCGTCCAAAATGAATTGAACGGGCGCACGATAGAAGTCCTTAACAGGACAACACACTCATATTAACGCCCGATGGGGCGCCGCCGGATAGAGGCAAAAATTGCGGTATGGTGTGTGTTGAATTTCATAGTTGTCAATTTAAACGCATTTTCAAATTAGAAGCAAGTGTTTTTTGAAAAAGATGTATGGTGTTGAAATTCTTGGATAAAGAGGGGGAGTAACCGCGAAGGCCGCGAAGTGGGCATTATAGTTCAAATGGGGTTTAGTCGACTTAGGACGCGGTCCAGGGTCGTATGTGATAAAGGCGGTTTAAAGTACAAAGGAAGCGAAGATTAAGTGGATTACCAGCGCCAAGGAGTCTGGAAATGAAAGCAGAGGAGTTTTTATCCCTAAAGAGCCGGGTGAGTATACAATTTACCTGAGGTTTTTTTATAAAAACACGAATCCGCGCATAAGTGATGAAATCACAATTACAGTAACGGAATAGATTTCTCCTTGGGGTTTATCTAAAGACCCTCAATCCACAACCCGCCCGCGCTCCAGCCGGTACGTATAATCACAAAGCTTGGCAATAGACTGATCGTGCGTCACCATGATCAGCGTGAGATCACGTTCTTCGACGAGGCTGAAGAGGATATCCAGCAGGTTGGAGGTGTTTACTTCGTCGAGGTTTCCGGTGGGCTCGTCGGCCATGATGACGTCCGGATCGTTCATGAGCGCGCGGGCTACGGCTACACGCTGCTGTTCTCCGCCTGAGAGTTCGGAAGGGCGGTGGGATGTGCGGTCGCCCAGCTGAAAACGTTCCAGCAGATCAGCCGCTTTATCCTTCATTTTTTGCTGATCCTTTTCGAGGCCGGAAATCAGAGCGGGCATGAATACATTTTCGAGCGCGGAAAACTCGGGCAACAGATGATGAAACTGAAATACAAATCCGAGATTCTTGTTTCGAAACAGGGCCAGCTCATCTTTGCTGAGGTTTTCGTAATCGGTATCCCTGAATTTCACGAAGCCGCTTGTGGGGCGATCCAGGCCGCCGAGGAGATGCAGGAGGGTGCTTTTACCTGATCCGCTGGCTCCGGTTACGGCTACCGTGCTTTTCCGGGAAATATCAACATCGGCGCCATCGAGTACACGCAACGTTCCTTTTCCCTCGCGGGCGGGATAATCCTTTACGAGTCCGCGTGCGTGCAGAAAAAGGCCGTTAGCTGACATTTCACTCATTACTTGTTTTAAATTCCGGATAGATAACGGGCTCAATATAGGAGCATTTTCCGTTACTCACATTTATTTTGGTCAGTACGCCGCAAATGCGGTTATCTCCGGTAGCTGAGCTGTATTTGTGAGGTGTTTGCAGGATAAACCGTTTGATAGACGTATCGCGATCCATGCCAATCACGGAATTAAAGGCGCCGGTCATGCCAACATCCGTAATGTAGCCGGTTCCCTGGGGCAGAATGCGCGCATCGTTGGTCGGCGTGTGAGTGTGGGTTCCGGCAACGACGGATACGCGGCCGTCCAGATACCAGCCAAACGCCTGTTTTTCGGCGGTCGCTTCTGCGTGAAAATCCACAAAAATGAGATCGGTTTCTTCTTTGATACGATCAATAACCCAGTCGGCCGTACGGAATGGGTCATCAATAGGCTGCATGAACGTTCGGCCCTGCATATTCACCACGCCGATTTTCAATTTTTTCCCGGGCACTTCATAAACTCCGTATCCGTAGCCGTGTGCGCCGGAAGGGTAGTTCATCGGGCGCAGAAGGTTTTTATCATTTCTCATGTACTGATAAATCTTCCACTTGGCAAAACTGTGGTTTCCGCCGGTAATAACATGCGCACCGAGGCGGTAAAGCTGTTTTACGATATCTTCATTAATCCCCATTCCTTCGTGGGAGTTTTCCCCGTTGATGATTACGAAATCGGCGCTGTGCTTTTTAATGAGGGATGGAAGGAAGGTCTGGACAATCGAAAGGCCGGGATCTGCTACGATATCACCGATGAAAAGTACGTTAAGTTGATCTGACATGGGAAAAATTGGATTCAATAAAAAAAGGACAGTGTGGTGATGCATTGAACCGTTTCAGACACGGTGGGCACCCTCTTGTCCGGGTCTGACTTCCACTATTCCCGGGGGACGTGAGGCCTGTCATTGCCGGCCAAAGCCGAGCGCCCTATTTGTTAATTATCGTTCAAGCAAATACCGGACACTGTCCTTGAAAAGAATATAAGGTTTATGGCTTATTTATTCAGCCATTTCACCGGTTATTTCTGTTAATAATTGTTTAATAGCGGTATTGATTTCCTCAACGGATTCTTGACTACCGCTCTTCATTCCATCGCGCTTCAGCATAAAGAGTTCTTCCGCAATGGATAAGCAGGTGAGTACCATAATTGTCGTTTCGCTCTGGCCGGTCAGATCCCGTTTAAAGGTTTTAAAACGATCATCTACATATTCGGCGATCTCATACATTATCTGTTCATCTTCTTCGCGAATACGGAGCGGATACTGCCTGCCGAGGATGGTAACTTTTATCGATTTCATGACTGTGGCTCCAGGTGAGTGTCAATTCGCTTGATTAATTCGCCGAGCTGCTGTTTGTACGACATCCGTTCGGTTTCCGAGAGGTTTCCAAACAGATCAGACTCAAGCTTTTTAGCATTTTTCATCTGTTCGCGCAGGCTCTCATTTTCTTTCTGAAGACGCTCGTTGGAAGTCTTGAGTTTTCGAACTTCTCTCTGAAGCTGTTCAAAAAGCTCCTGAAACTCATTCATTGGCGAAACAGAGGTGTTGATATCAGAATCACTCATTATTTAATCCCTTGGATTTTTACATTTCCAGACTCCGAAGCGAGAAATCGCGGTTAATCTGCGAAACCTGATCAGGAACGCAGCTTCGCGCTGAAATTCTTCTCGAGCGTTTTTACGATTTTATTGACAACCGGCTCAACATCTTTAATCGTCAGCGTACGCTCGCGGTCTACAAACGACAACCGGTACGCAACGCTTTTCTGATTAGCGTCAAGCGGTTTGCCCTCAAAAACGTCGAAAACTGAAATATCAGCAAGAAGTTTTCCGGCGGATTTCTTTATCGCCGATTCCATCTCACCGGCATTGATACGCTTATCTACAGACAGCGCCAAATCAAATTCGAAGGATGGAAAACGGGGCACTGGCTCATAAACCAGAGGCTCGATTTGCCTCGATAAATCAGACAGTGCGCTGAGATCAAATTCAGCAATAAAAACGTCATTATCAATCTCGAATTTTTTGAGGAGAGCGGCGTCAACTTTATAAGCCTGACCAACCACGTCTTTGCCGGCTATGTACAGGATTTTGTCATTGGCCTGCTCGCTCTGAATTCTTTTGTCGAGTCTCAGCTCCGTTAAAAACGCGTTTACTCGGCTTTTCAGGTCGAAGATTGTCCAGGGCTTTGGTTCTGTAATCCAGTGCTCGGTATCGCGCAATCCACTGAGGCCAATCATCAGCGCATTGTATTCATTAACGCCTTCGATATAACGCCCTTTTCCTTTTTTGAAAACGTGGCCCGTTTCAAAAACGCTGATCCCCTGAATTTTACGGTTGAAGTTCCAGGCAGCAGTTCTCAGAAATCCGTGCGCCATCGAGGGCCGCATAATGGCCTGATCCCGTGAAATCGGGTTCATGGTGGGGATAAGCTCAGACTCATCCGCAAAGAGCGGCGCAAATTTTCCGGGCAGGAGAGAGTTAGTGTAAATTTCCTGCAGCCCAAGACGCGTACAAATTGTCGCCACGTTTCGATTAAACTCTTCCTCAAAAGGAAGCGCGCCGGGACGCGGAAACGTGATGCGCCCTTTGGTTTCGATTTTATTATAATCGTAAATCCGCGCAATTTCCTCAATGAGATCAATCTCAAGCTTTACATCGGGGCGAAATCCGGGCACGTTGGTGTGAATCACGCCCTTGTTTTCTGCGCAGTCGAAGCCCAGGCGATCCAGAATGCCGACCATTTCGCTGGTTTCAAGCTTTGTACCAAGTACAGCGTTTACGCGCTCCGGACGCAGCTCAATGCGAACCGGCTCGGGCTTTACGGGATGCACGTCAATTACGGGCTGTTCGATATCGCCGCCGCTCCATTCCTGAATCAGTTCGGCGCAGCGCATGGCGGCGCGTAACGTCAGCTCAGGATCAACGCCGCGTTCGAAACGGTAGGATGAATCGGTTTGCAGCGCAAGCAGTTTCGACGTTTTACGAACGCTAACCGGATCAAACCAGGCACTTTCAATCAGAATATCTTTGGTATCGTCGGTGATCTCGGTGTTCAGGCCGCCCATCACGCCGGCAACGGCTACGGGCTCTTTCGCATCGCAAATAAACAGCGATCCGGCCGGAACCTTGCGTTTCTGATCATCCAGCGTTTCAAACTCCACTTCTTTATCAAAACTCTGAACGATAATTTCAGGGCCGTTCAGCTTGTTCAGGTCAAATGCGTGAAGCGGCTGGCCGAGCTCGTGAAGCACGTAGTTCGTGGCATCCACAATGTTGTTTCTTGGCCTCAGGCCGATCGCGCGAAGCCGCTGCTGCACCTCATCAGGTGACGGCTCAACGGTTATGCCGCGCATCACAATGCCGACGTAGCGATGGCAGCTTCCGGTATCTTTAATCGAAATTTTAACGGAAGGATGTCCGGTTCCGGCGTCGGTTTTTTCCGGATCGCCGGTTTCGGGTTCGAGCAGATCAGATTTGATCGCCGCCGCAAGATCGCGCGCAACGCCAACATGGCAGGCCGCATCAGGACGGTTGGGAGTGAGGCCGACTTCAAAAACG
This sequence comes from Balneolia bacterium, assembly GCA_003567135.1. Lineage (GTDB taxonomy): Bacteria > Bacteroidota > Rhodothermia > Balneolales > Cyclonatronaceae > PXAI01. The sequence continues at coordinate 8,993 of PXAI01000011.1, forward strand.
TGATCCGGCTTTACATCGGTAACCTCTGCAAAGGGCGTGCCCGGTTTGAGGGCTGCATCCAGTACCATAATTCCGCTGTGATCATCGCCAATTCCAAGCTCATCTTCTGCGCAGATCATCCCGAATGAAACCTCACCCCGGATTTTTGACTTCCGTATTTTCAGAAAGGAGCCGTCCTCCATAGGAACAGGCAAAACGGTGCCAACGGTGGCGACAGGCACTTTTTGTCCGTCGGCAACATTAGGCGCGCCGCATACGATCTGAACTTCGGCATCGCCGGTATTTACGTTACAGAGCGTAAGGCGGTCCGCATTCGGGTGCGGTTTGGTTTCGAGAACTTCACCGACAATAATCCCCTCAAAATCGGAGCCGGTTTTTTCAATTTCCTCAACTTCAAGGCCCGTGAGCGTAATTTTTACAGCAATCTCTTCCGGGCTGAGGCCGGTATCAATGTAATCCCTTAACCAGTTGCAGGATATTTTCATAGCGTAATGGAAATGGCTGAAACATCAGCCGTTAAAATTTTTGATTAACTCTTTTGTTCGAATCAGCGGAACTGACTTAAAAAACGCATGTCGTTATCGTAAAGCAGGCGGATGTCGTCTATGCCGTATCGAAGCATGGTAATCCGCTCAACGCCCATCCCGAATGCGAATCCGGTGTAGACTTCCGGATCGATGTCAACTGCTTTCAGCACATTGGGATGCACCATGCCGGCTCCCATAATTTCGAGCCACTTTCCGGTTTTCTCATCGCCCCACCAGATGTCCATCTCAAGCGATGGTTCGGTGAACGGGAAGAAAGAAGGGCGGATCTGATACTTCACATCCTTGCCAAAAACGAGTTCGGCAAACATAATCAGCGTTTCTTTCAGCTCGGCGAAGGTGACGCCTTTATTCACATAAAGCCCTTCAACCTGATGAAACAGGCAGTAAGATTTTGCGGTGATGCTCTCGTTCCGGTACACGCGGCCAGGCATGATTGCCCTGAACGGCGGCTTCCCGTTTTTCATCAGGCGAATCTGAACAGGAGAGGTGTGCGTGCGCAAAAGCAGATCGCGGGATGCGTCCTCATCATCCTTCCGGATATAAAACGTATCCTGCATATCCCGTGCGGGATGCTCCGGCGGAAAGTTAAGCGCGGTAAAGTTGTGAAAATCATCCTCCAGCTCGGGTCCTTCTGCTACGGTAAAGCCCAGTCGCAGGAAAACTTCCTGTATACGCTCAAGCGACTGGGAAAGCGGGTGGAGGCGGCCGGTGTTGAACGGGGCAGGTGGCAGGGAGATGTCGTCCCTGGCTGACGCGCTGGCTGTACTGTCGGTTTCAAGCTCGGCTTTTTTTGAATCGAACTTATCCTGAGCAAGGTTTTTAACCTCATTTACCTGCTGTCCGTACGCTTTGCGCTGATCAGCAGGGATTTTTCCCATCAATCCAAACAACGCCGGAACTTCCCCTTTTCTTGAAAGAAACCTCAGCCTGAAGGCTTCAAGCTGCTCGGCGTTTTCGATGGTGAAGTTTAAAACATCTTCCTTTACTTTCGATGCCTGGTCGGTCATATCGTGTGTTACCTTTAAAAAAAAGGCAAGTTTACGAGATCGTAAAACTTGCCGGTATCATTAAGGAATAAAAGTGAAATTACGCTATCAGGACAGAACCTGCTTGCAGAGACCTGCGAAAGTTTCAGGCTCGCGAACAGCGAGGTCTGCAAGTACTTTACGATCGATTTCTACATTTTTAGCATTCAACGCGCCCATCAGTTTCGAATAGGTGGTGCCGTTGAGGCGTGCTGCTGCGTTAATGCGGACAATCCAGAGTTTGCGGAATTCACGTTTACGGTTTCTTCTGTCACGGTACTGGTACTGAAGACCTTTCTCAACCGTGTTTTTGGCAACCGTGTAAACCTTGCTTCTAGCTCCCCAGTAACCTTTCGCTTGCTTTAAAATCTTCTTGCGACGGCGACTGGAAGCCACTTTATTTGTTGAACGTGGCATTTGTTATAAGGTTAGGTAATTAAAAAA
>PXAI01000348.1 GCA_003567135.1 Balneolia bacterium
CAGGAGCATTGTCAATCTCATCAAATGCCTTGGAAGACCCGCCGTACTTGGCTGACAGCACTTTCGTGATCGCTGCGGTCAAGGTCGTCTTGCCGTGATCTACGTGGCCGATCGTGCCTATGTTTACGTGTGACTTCGAACGATCAAATGTTTCTTTAGCCATAATTCAAATATTCTACTGTTCTGATTCTGTTTATGAATTTTCTTCGAGTATCGTTTTCGCGATAGAGTCGGGTACCGGAGCAAATTTCTTGAACTCCATAGAGTAAACCGCACGACCCTGTGACAGCGAGCGAAGGTGTGTTGAGTAACCGAACATATCGGCCAGCGGCACTTCAGCATCGATAACTGTACCCTCTACTTTATTAGACATACTTCCGATAATACCACGGCGACCATTTAGGTCTCCCATAATATCACCCATGTAGTCTTCAGGGGTAATAATTTCTACCGACATAATCGGCTCGAGAAGAACCGGACCGGCCTTTCTGGCCGCTTCACGGAAACCGAGCTTGGAGCAGATCTCAAATGAGAATGCGTCGGAGTCAACATCGTGGTAAGATCCGTCGAAGAGTCTGATTTTGACGCCTTCTACAGGATAGCTTGCCTGGATACCGCTTGTAAGCGCAGCTTTGAAACCATTTTCACATGGCCCGATGAATTCACGGGGGATATTACCACCGGTTACTTCATTTTCAAATTCAAAACCTGTGTTATCTTCAATAGGTATCATCTCAAACTGGATATCGGCAAATTTACCGCGTCCACCAGTCTGCTTCTTGTACGTTTCGCGGTGTGTTACCGATTTGGTGATCGTCTCACGGTAAGATACCTGAGGCTTACCAACGTTGGCTTCCACTTTGAACTCGCGCTTGAGTCGGTCAACAATAATTTCAAGGTGAAGTTCACCCATTCCGGCAATCGTTGTCTGACCTGTTTCGTCATCAACCTGCGTTTTGAATGTAGGATCTTCTTCAGCCAGTTTTGCAAGTCCGGTGCTGAGTTTGTCATTGTCGGCCTTTGATTTAGGCTCAACGGCAAGTTTAATTACCGGCTCAGGGAAAACCATTTTCTCGAGGAGAATCGGGCTGTCTTCTGTACTGAGGGTATCACCTGTTCTTACTTCTTTAATACCAACTGCGGCACAGATATCACCGGCGCGAACCTGCTTGATATCTTCCTTTGAGTTGGAGTGCATTTTCAGGAGACGGCCAATGCGCTCGCGCTTACCGGTAGATGTATTCAATACATAAGAACCGGCCTCGAGTGTACCTGAGTACACGCGGATAAATGTTAGCTTACCAACATAAGGGTCAGTAGCAATTTTGAAAGCGAGAGCAGAAAACGGCTCGTTGTAATCCGGCTTGCGGGAAAGTTTTTCTTCTTCATCAGAAGGATTTGTTCCGGTGATGGAATCAATATCAATCGGAGAAGGCATGTAGTTGATAATTGCATCAAGAAGTGTCTGAACACCTTTGTTCTTGAAAGCAGTACCACAAATTACCGGGTTAATTTCAAGGGCGATAGTTGCCTTACGGATAGCGTCGTGGATCTCATCCTCAGAAATTTCTTCTTCCATGAGGTATTTTTCCATCAGCTCTTCGTTGAAGTCAGCAATGGATTCGATCATCTGCTTGCGGTATTCCTCAGCCTGCTCGAGGAGGTCTTCAGGAATATCGATTACTTCGTACTTGGCACCCATAGTGGTATCATCCCAGACAATACCTTTCATTTGAACAAGGTCAACCACGCCGCGGAAGTTCTCTTCGTTTCCGATTGGAATCTGAAGAGGCACCGGAGTAGCCTTAAGGCGCTCACGCATCTTATCGATTACGTTGAAGAAGTTGGCACCGGTACGGTCCATTTTGTTTACAAACGCCATACGTGGCACTTTGTACTTGTTAGCCTGACGCCATACGGTTTCAGACTGCGGCTGAACAGCACCTACTGCGCAGAAAACGGCAACAGCGCCGTCAAGTACGCGAAGTGAACGCTCTACTTCAATGGTAAAGTCAACGTGGCCTGGTGTATCAATAATGTTGATACGGTTTTCTTTCCAGAAACAGGTGGTGGCAGCTGAGGTAATGGTAATACCACGCTCTCTCTCCTGCTCCATCCAGTCCATAGTGGCTGCACCGTCGTGTACTTCACCAATTTTGTGGGAAATACCGGTGTAAAAAAGTATACGCTCACTGGTAGTGGTCTTACCGGCATCAATATGTGCCATAATCCCGATATTCCGGGTTTTATTGAGCGCGTCGATTGTTTTAGTGGCTGACATGATAACTTATTATCGTCTCGATTTAAAATCTGAAATGTGCAAATGCTTTGTTGGCTTCGGCCATACGATGCGTTTCATCACGTTTACGAACGGCGCCGCCTTCGTTGTTGGCAGCATCCATAAGTTCGCGAGAAAGGCGGGCAGCCATAGACTTATCATTGCGGTTCTTGGCTGAACGAATGATCCATCTCATGCTGAGCGCTGTGCTCCGCTCCGGACGAACCTCAACAGGAACCTGATACGTTGAACCACCAACACGGCGGCCCTTAACTTCAATTACAGGGGATGCATTTGAAAGCGCATCACGGAATACGTCGATTCCGGGCTTACCTGTTTTTTCTTCAATAATTTCGAACGCCTGGTACAGAATCTTGCGGGCGACGCTTTTCTTTCCATCTTTCATCAGGCAGTTAACAAAACGAGTTACCGTTTTGTCCTGAAACATCGGATCCGGAATTACCAGCCTTTTTTCTGCTTTTCTTCTACGCATTGTTCTCGCAACTAATTAAATGGAAATCTTATTTGCTTTGTTTCGGACGCTTGGTTCCGTAAAGACTACGGCCCTGCTTCCGCTCGCTGACGCCTGCAGTATCGAGGGCGCCACGAATAATATGGTAGCGAACACCCGGCAAATCCTTAACACGGCCGCCGCGAATAAGCACAATACTGTGCTCCTGAAGATTGTGTCCTTCACCAGGGATGTAAGCCGAAACCTCAATCTTGTTGGTAAGACGAACACGAGCTACTTTGCGAAGCGCCGAGTTTGGCTTTTTCGGTGTAGTTGTATAAACTCGGGTACAAACGCCACGACGCTGCGGGCACGCCTGAAGCGCGGGAGCAGTTGTCTTACTCGTTTTGTTCTTTCTACCTTTACGTACTAATTGTTGAATTGTAGGCACTGTATATAAATTTTGTCTTAGGTTGACAGCAAAAATTCAAAGACTTGCAATATATCATTTTTCGACCGAGCAATGCAACCCCCCAATCCAACAAATATTCCTGAATTGCTAATATTTTCTATATCCGGCGGTATGATAATACCTGAACAGTGAAAATACTGCAATATTAACCACAACTGATATATATCAATATAACACTTATGACGCTCAGCGATATTAAAGGCGTCAGCCCGGCCAGGCTTCGGGCTCTTAATGAAAACGGAATCAGATCCGTAAAAGATCTTATCAGCTTTTTTCCCCGCACCTGGCTTGATCGCACTACCGTAAAACCGATCGCCCATCTCAAGGGAAACGACGAGCAGGTTACCCTAATCGGTAAAGTGACCTCCGTACAGGAAGCCGGCTTCGGAAAGCGCAAAAGGCTAGAAGCCGTGGTTCAGGATGACAGCGGGGTGATAAAGTGCGTTTGGTTCAAAGGCCTCGCCTATTTTAAAAAATTCATCAAACCCGGCGAGATGGTTTCTGTATACGGGCGCGTAAAGCGGTTCGGACGCTATCTTTCCATGGCTCATCCCGAAATGGATAAAATCAGCAAGGAAAACGAGCTGAAGCGTTCAGCGGGGATCGTGCCTATTTATCCTTCAAACAACTTCTTCAAAAAAACCTATATAACAAGTGTTATCCTGCAGGACTGGATGAAGCAGATTACCGGCCAGGTTCGGTTTGAAGAATTCATGCCGGATTATCTCCTTAAAGATTTCGGATTTCCTGAGATTAACGAAGCCTACCGCCGGATCCATCTTCCGTCTGAGCCCGGCGAATATCAGCCCGCGCTGCAGCGTTTCAAGTTTGAGGAGCTTTTTCTGTTTGAACTGAGCGTACACAAACTGAAACTTCAGCACACCAAAAAGAACAAAGGGCCATGCATTCCGGAGCCGGGAGACTTGACTAAGTCTTTTTTCACGAAAGAACTTCCGTTTCAGCTCACAGAAGGTCAGAAAAACGCGCTGCGTGATATTCGCAAAGATCTTGCTGCTGGCATACAGATGAACCGCCTCATTCAGGGGGATGTCGGCTCGGGGAAAACGGTGGTGGCCATCGGCGCGATGCTGATGTGTATTGATCACGGCTACCAGGCGGCATTTATGGCTCCGACCGAAATCCTCGCCGAGCAGCATTACCGCACCCTCGACTCTTTTCTGAAACCGCTGGGAATCAACATCCGGCTGCTGACCGGCCAACAAAAATCCGCGCTCAGGCGGGATGTGCTGAGTGATATCTCAGGTGGAACAGCTCAGATTGTGGTGGGCACGCACGCGATCATTCAGGATCAGGTTTCCTTCAACCGGCTTGGGATTGCGATTATTGATGAGCAGCACCGCTTCGGCGTGATGCAGCGCTCGGTTTTCCTGCAGAAAGGACTGAATCCGCATATTCTGGTGATGTCGGCCACGCCCATCCCCCGCTCGCTTGCCCTCACGCTTTATGGAGATTTGAATATTTCAGTAATCAAAGGATTACCATCGGGACGCAAACCCATCAAAACGGCGCTTCGCGGGGAAAATAAGCGGGAGGATGTCTACGCCTTCACCGAATCCGTTTTGCGTGAAGGCGGGCAGGTGTATATCGTTTATCCGCTGATTGAGGAATCAGAAGCGCTGGATTTAAAAAACGCGACGGAAGGATACGAACAGGTTTGCCGGAGATTTTCCGATTTCAGCGTCGGGCTGCTTCACGGACGGATGAAGACGGAAGAAAAAGATGAGGTGATGCGGGATTTCATCAGCAAAAAATATCAGGTTCTGGTCTCCACGACCGTTATTGAAGTGGGTGTGGATGTTCCAAATGCATCCGTGATGATCATTGAGCACGCCGAGCGGTTTGGATTGTCGCAGCTGCATCAGCTTCGCGGCAGAATCGGACGGGGATCAAGGCAGAGTTTTTGTATTCTGATGGCCGACTACAAGCAGAGCAAAGAAGCGCGGTTCAGGCTGCAAACCATGGTGCGCACGCAGGATGGTTTCGAAATATCGGAGGCTGACCTGAAGCTGCGCGGGCCTGGTGATTTTCTCGGTACACGGCAGAGCGGACTCCCCGATTTCAAACACGCTGATATTATTCAGGATCAGGCGCTGCTCGAACAGGCGACCGAAACTGCCAACAGCATAATCAACGATGATCCCGATCTGGAAAAGCCCGGGCATAAAACGCTAAAGCCGGTTTTTGAGGCGTATCTGAAAGAGCGCGGAAAGTTTTTCTCAACAGGATAATCAGTCCCTATCCTGCTTTTGCTCTTCAATGGCTTTCTGAATCATGATCGCTTTCTGATATTCGTGCGCCCAGGCGTAAAGTTCAACCACTTTATTTCCCGCTCTTGATACAATCTTTGAATCATCTTTTTTTGCGGCCCAGATGAACACTTTTCTAAGCGGCCTGAGATAGGGAAGCAAAATGATCAGGGCTATTCCGATCATAAGCCAGCCGATGGGCAGAAACGGAAGCATCAGAGATACCAGTCCGATGAGAAAAGCCAGCCCGGCCAGAAACGGGATCAGATGTTTCTTTTTGAAGTTCATGGCGCACAAATAATGCAGATGATAAAAGAATGGGGATCGTTTCGAAAATCATTCCCCTTTCCCTGATAATAACATTAAAGCCGATGCGATGCATGATTTTAACATTGTTTTTTTACGTGCGGTTAAACGCTCAGCGTTAGCCCTGCCGTATAGACGCAATGCATCGCGTCTATACGGCAGGGCTAACCCGGATTATTCACCAAAGCCTGATCAGCTGGAAAGAATTCAGGCGAATAATCCCCCGATTATTTCTTGGCGTGACGCTTACGCTCATTGTGATCCAGATATTTTTTCCGGATACGGAGATTTTTCGGAGTTACCTCAAGCAGCTCATCTTCTTCGAGATATTCAAGGCACTGCTCCAGAACCATCTTTTTCGGGGCATTTAGTTTTACTGAGTCTGAGGTCTGAGCGGCACGGTGGTTGGTGAGGTTTTTCTTTTTCACCACGTTCACGAGAAGATCATCATTCCGGTTATTGGCACCGACGACCATTCCCGCGTAAACAGGCTCGCCCACTTCACGGAAAAAGCTGCCACGATCCTGCAGGCCTTCAAGCGCGTATGCGGTGATGTTACCGTTTTCAAGCGCAACCATCGATCCGTGTGATCGGCCCGGGATTTCGCCTCTCCAGGGGCCATATTCGCTGAACTGCTGGTGAATAAGCGCGGTACCCCGTGTTTCTGTAAGGATGTCGTTTCTGAATCCAATAAGTCCGCGGGAAGGCACTTTGAACGTCATGCGCACCTGATCCACTTCCTGCTGAACCGATTCCAGAATTCCTTTTCTTACGAGCAAAATTTCCATCACCCGGCTTGAAAACTCTTCCGGCACGTTGATCACAACTTCCTCGATCGGCTCCATTTTTTCGCCATCGATTTCTGTAAGCACGACCTCAGGACGCGAAACCGAAAACTCAAATCCTTCGCGACGCATCGTTTCAATCAGAATCGCAAGCTGGAGCTCACCACGCCCGGCCACTCTGAAGATATCAGGGCTTTCCGTTGGGGATACGCGCAGCGAAACGTTGGTTCTGAGTTCTTTCATGAGACGATCGCGCATCATGTTGGATGTCACGTAGTCGCCTTCGAGACCGGCAAATGGCGAATCGTTTACCCGGAAATACATCGCAATCGTTGGCTGATCAATATCAAAATACGGGATGGGATCGCGGTCTGATTCGTCAGTAAGCGTATCACCGATTCCGGCTTCTTCATAGCCCGCCAGCGCGATAATATCACCTGCAACGCCTTCGTCCACGGCAACGCGGTCGAGTCCGCTGAATGAGAAAAGCTTGGTAACCCTGGCTTTCTGTTTCAGTTCGCCGGTACGGCTAACCAGCAAAACCGACTGATTCCGTTTTACGATACCCTGCTCAACCCGCCCCACGGCAATCCGGCCCACGTAGTCGTTCCATTCGATGCTGCTCACCAGCATTTTGAACGGCGCGTCGGTTACCTGAAGCGGTGAGGGAACGTGATCTACAATTGTATCAAAAAGAGGCACCAGGGTGTCGTTATCATCATCCAGATCGGTCTTCGCAACGCCGTCGATTCCAATCGCGTAAATTACCGGAAAATCGAGTTGGTCGTCATCTGCGTTAAGGCTCACGAACAGATCGAAAACTTCGTTAAGCACCTCATCAGGACGCGCATCCGCGCGGTCAATTTTGTTGATAACCACAATCGGGCGATAGCCAAGCGCGAGCGATTTACGCAACACGAATCGGGTTTGCGGCAGCGGTCCTTCGGCGGCATCAACCAGCAGAATAACGCCGTTTACCATTTTCAGGATACGCTCAACCTCGCCGCCAAAATCAGCGTGACCCGGAGTATCGACGATATTAATTCGGGTATCTTTCCACGTAACGGCCGTGTTTTTAGCCATGATGGTAATACCTCGTTCGCGTTCCAGATCGTTGGAATCCATCACGCGCTCTTCAACTTCCTGGTTATCGCGGAAGGTACCGCTCTGGCGCAGCATTTGATCAACGAGCGTAGTTTTGCCGTGATCGACGTGCGCAATTATGGCTATGTTTCTGATTGAGCCGGACATGGGGTAATTCATTTAGATTAAAAAGGGAGGTTCTCCCGAAAAAGGGCAAGTCTTAAATATACGACTAATTGAAACAATTATTTCAAAATAAAGTTTTTGAACCGCAGAAGGGGCAGAGTTGCGCTGAATTCAGAAGAAGAAGAGTAACCGCGAAGGTCGCGAGGAAAGAATCGCGAAGGGACGCGAAGGATGGGTTTAAATCCTTTGTATAACGACGACGTTTAGACCGCAGATGGGCGCAGAGAAATAGGCAGAGTTACACGGAGGAATGATAAAAGCCCTCTGTGTAACTCTGCGATAACTCCTTTAACTCTGCGGTTAAAATTCCTACTTCACCAGGAGCATCTTCCGCGTTTGCACGAAATTGCCGGCCGTGAGGCGGTAAATGTATACTCCGCTGGAAAGCCGTGTGGCGTCGAAAGTGGTGTCGTGGTAGCCGGCGTTTTGTGTTGTATTGACCAACGTTGCAACCCGCTGCCCCACAATATTATAAACCTCCAGGCGTACATCGCCAGGTTCGGGCAGGGCATACCGGATTTGGGTGATCGGATTGAAGGGATTCGGGTAATTTTGGCTGAGTTTGTAGCTGACCGGCAGGCTGGTATCATCTTCAGTATTTGTCGCGGTGCCTGAGAAGATCAGACTGAATCTGTTTTTTGCGGATTCGTTGATTTTTGTGGAAGGCATTATTGACTCTTTTACCCACTCAAGCGGTGTGATGCTTTCACGGTTTTTATCAGAACCCGATTCCATTGAAAAAGTATACTCAAACTCCTCATCTACAGGAATTGTAGAATTAGCTTTTCTATCACGGAAAAGGATATCAATACCATCGGGCACATTTTGCACATCCACTCCGATAGTAAACTCCCCGGACAGTGTTGATTCTATGTAAAGGGGTTTTTCGGAACCAGGTAATTCATCATAGGCCAGATACTGTAAAACCAGCTTTTCATGAGAGTGTAAAGCCGTTGAGTAAATGTGCAGATAATCAGGAACCAAACTTGAAAGACGCACGGCGTTGTACATTTCGGGGTTTTCAGCTTTCTGATCATCGATTCTGAAGGTAATGTGACTGCTCTTTTCTTCGCCGCTAATATTAATCTGAACCTGAGTCTGATCCTCTTCTAAATAGAGCTCTGAAACTGAGCCTGCAGCATGTTCTGCTTTAAATGTGAGTTCACCGGGATTATCTAATGCCCGAACCCAAAATCCCTGGAACGGGGCTATCATGCCATCCCACTCATCGCCGGTATGAATGTAATCTGCTCCACCCGGATGATTCGCATCCCATACGTAAGCCTGTGCGTGAATATCATTGGCATCAGCGAGTATTTCCGACCAATCAAGTGTGAACGGATAGGGATTGCTAACCATATGCCAGCCTTCCATGCCATCAGGCGGAGTATCGGTTCTGCTCAGGTTCAGGGATACATCCCCAATATTAGGCACGCCGGCTACATTAAGCGTTTTAGGCCAGAGATCCGGCGATCCGTTGAAGTTATCATCCTCAAATACGTAAACCAGTATAGACTTACCGGCGGATTCCCCTGTCGTAGACACATTTCCGATGATATGTTCAGAATCTACAACCGGCCTGAACATCCTTCTGTTTTCTTCATATGTGTAAACATTTGAAGTACCATCTTCTGAGTCTGCTCCGGTAAACCCCTGAGTCCAGATATTGCTCAACATATTATGATAGGTGGTGTTTTGGTTAGGCGAACCCAGTTGACGCCAGCCTTGATTTGATCCCGGGATATCGACATTTGTAATAGTGTTCAGCATAGATGCATCAACCTGAAGTCTGGGTTTGGTGATTCCAAGCCATACTTCTGTCAGCATTTCAGCATGTTCTGTAAACGCATCAAGCACTTCATCTACTGAAGCATCCGGAAATGCCTGCCGATATAAAGCCCACGCTCCCGCAACATGAGGCGCAGCCATAGATGTCCCGGCATTTAAGAAGTATTCATTATCAGGAACTGACGACACTATTACTCTGCCCGGCGCCAGTATATCCAGAAAATCCGCCAGGTTGGTAAAATTTGAGAAATCATCCTCATTGTACGGCATGTATTTATCCGTATCCGTTGAACCCACAGAAATAGCAGTGGATATACAGGCAGGAGCTGAAAGCGCGTCATTATATCCATCATTGCCCGAAGCAACTATAGTCGCAACGTTTTCCGACTTTAGTAAATCCATGGCATTTTTTAACCCTAAATATTGATCATCACATATTGAATCGTACTGCCCCCCGCCAATGCTAATGTTCACTGATACTAAATTGAAAAACTCTGACTGGTCATAGAGCCAGTCAAGAGCAGCAAGTTGATCGGAAAAATATGAGACAGCACAATCGCGCAGAGCACCAAATCCACAAGGATTTGTATTGTGAGTATGGTCGAACAATACAAATACCTGCACAGCAATTATATCAGCATCTTTTGCCACACCTCTTAACTGATCTCCGTTATGTACACCGCTTCCTGATGCGATCCCTGCCACATGTGTTCCATGTCCGCAGTCATATGACTGATCCGGGTCACAATCATCGGCAGTGCCTTCACCTATTTCCACCGGAGTTCCGCCCGGACAAAGAGAGTTTGCATAAACATTTAATTCTGACGAAAAGCATGCCTCAGCAACTACCCGATCACCAAAATGATCGTGTTCTTTTTCAACTCCGGTATCCATTACGGCAATTACAGTTCCCTCACCGGTATATCCCAGACCCCAAATTTCAGGTGAGCCGATAAGCTGATTACTATAATCCATTTGGGGTACTGAATAACCATTAACACTTACACTCTTAACATCCGGATCAGCAAACAATGACTTCAGGCCTTCTCTGTTTGTAACAACAGCCATATGAGGCACGTTTCGGTAAAGCTGAACATTCTCGAAGTAATAAGACCGATTCCTTTCTAAAATATTTTCAGCGGTAAAGGCAATCGTTGACCTCTGCTGGTTAAGTACTGCGGTATTTTGTTTGGATACAGGCTGAAACGGTATATCAAAATTAATGATCACCGGCACTTTGCCATTCTCATCAGCTAAGTTAAGAAGTGAAAGCTGGCTGGTGGTAAAATCAGAACTTTGAGAATTCGATATATATGGAAACATGCATACTGACACGAGTACAGCTATCGTAAAAAATGCTTTCATAACGGTATACCTAAGTGGTGAAATA
>PXAI01000313.1 GCA_003567135.1 Balneolia bacterium
AAATTGTAAATCCGTTTTTCTAACCCGTTTTTCCTGTAGGGACAGGGCATGCCCTGTCCTTACAAAATCATTTTCAAGTATATATTTGTATTTCATTTACATGCTAATTCATTTGTCGAATGAACACCACGAACGGAACCATTCACATTCGCATCAAATGCCGTCAAGGGCTTTGATTGAAATTCAGTAACTTCCTTCAAAATTTTATCTCAACTTTGTTTATGTACGATTATAAAGATGATACCCGGAAGCTGATCCGTGATCTGCTTGATCCGGCGTTTAAAAATATTGCGATTATTTCTCATATCAGGCCGGATGCGGATGCGATTGGCTCGCAGGTTGCGCTGGCGCTCTGGCTGAAATCTCACGGGAAAAATGTTGTTGCGCATAATGATGATCAGGTTCCGGATAACATCAGCTGGCTGACCGGCTTTTTTCCGGTTGCGAATCAGGATGAATCTGCGCTGAATTCCTGCGATGCCATCGTTTTTGTGGATGGAAATGACCCAAAACGGTTCGGACGCCACGAAGCGTGGTTCCGGGAATCGGAGCAGCCGAAGTTTATGATCGATCATCATCCCCAGCCTTCTGATATTTTCCGGCAGACGCTTTCGGTTACCAAAGCGGGCTCTACCGCCGAGCTGATTTATCTGATCATCCGCGAACATGATCTGGAGAATCTGTCCCCCGAAATGTGCCGTGCGATTTATACGGGAATCATGACCGATACCGGCTCGTTTCGGTTCGACAGCGTGGGGCCGCATACGCATGAAATTATCGCGGATGTTATCAAACGCGGAAATATCAACGTGTCGGAAATCCACCAGAAAGTGTACGATAACCGCACGCTGAACCAGCTCAGCCTGCTCAGCCGCGTGCTTGGAACGACCGAACTCGACGAACGTACGCAACTTGCCACCATAACCGTTACAGAAACGGATCTTGCGGAAACCGGCAGCACGCACGACGATCTCGAAGGCTTTATCGCCCATCCGCTTTCATTGCGCGATTGCACGGTAGCCGTTCTGTTTTCGGAACGCGATGGCAAAGTGAAGATGAGCCTGCGCTCCAAAGCTGATTTTGATGTGAATAAACTCGCCCGGTTTTTCGACGGCGGCGGACACCAGAAAGCAGCAGGCGCGTGGCATCCGGGGCCGCTGGAAAAAGCTGTCAGCGAGATAAAGGAAAAAGTCCGCGAGCTGTCTGCATAAATTAAATTTCAACGAACACGATGATCAATTTTATGAAACTCAGATACATTCTACCTCTGATTTTCATCCCCGCGCTGCTGATTTCCTGCACAGAGAAGGCCGAGGAACCTGAGTACACCAACTCAGCGCCGGAAAGCATTTACGAGATTCGTCCGCAAAAGCAGGCCGGTCCCGATCAGCGTGCGATGCAGACAGACGAAGTGGGCGAGAACATCGCCATGAGCCGGCAAAACGCGATCACCAAAGCGGTTGAGCGGATAAGTCCGGCGGTGGTCGGAATTATCGTTACCGAAATTGACGACCGCATGCGCAACGATCCTTTTTTCAATTTCTTCATGAATCCGGGCGGACAGCGCGAGTTCACCAGCCGCGGTTCCGGTTTTATCATCAGTGCGGATGGCCACGTGGTAACCAACGAGCACGTAATCGGGCGTAACCCAACCTCCATTCAGATTGTGACCGCCGACGGAAACACCTACGACGCCGAGGTTGTGGGATCGGACGAATACACCGATCTCGCCCTGCTTAAAATCAAATCAGAATCGCGCTTTCCAACCGTTGAATTTGGTGATTCAGACGACGCCATCGCCGGAGAGTGGGTGATCGCGGTGGGAAATCCGTTCGGAATTTTTCAGGATGGCCAGCCGACCGTAACGGTTGGGGTGATCAGCGCTTTGCAGCGGAATTTCCGCCCGAATCCGCAGGATCCCAGAGTTTATCTGAACATGATCCAGACCGACGCGGCCATTAACCGGGGGAATTCCGGCGGTCCGCTGGTCAATGCCAATGGTCAGGTGATTGGCATCAACACGTTTATTTATACCGGTGGAACCGGATCGGGTTTTGTGGGATTGAGTTTCGCCATTCCGAGCAACCGCGCTATTCAGATCATTCAGCAGCTTGCCGAGTCGGGTGAAATCCCACTTGATTATGATCCGGGCATGGAGGTCGTTTCCATAAACCGGCGACTGGCCTACGACTATCGCCTCCCTTACATGCAGGGACTTCTGGTCGTAACCGTAAACCAGGACGGCCCGGCCTACGAAGCCGGAATTTTGCCGGGGGATATCATCACGCGTTTCGGCGATGAGCTGATCTACGGCCAGACCCACGCCATGGCGCTGCTTCGCGAATACAATGAAGGCGATGAAATGCGGATGGAGATCATCCGCAATAACAATCTGTACGAAACGGAAATGAAGCTGCGCAAACGCGCTATTCCGTGATCAGGGGAAAATTCCCATTTTTTCGTACATGATCGCCACTTTGTTGATCGCGCTCACAAATGCGGCCGTCCGGAGATCAATTCCGTGCTCGTTTTTGATATCGTTGATTTCGTTATAAGCGGTGATCATCGTGTCTTCCAGGCCGGAGTCAACGAGTTTTCGCTCATCGGCACCCTGTACCAGCTTGGATAGCGTATCAACAGGGAATTTATCCCCAACAAGCGCTTCGATTGCCTGAAGCATTCTGCGCGCCGAGTTTTCCTCAAACCGCTGATCCATCCGGCCAAACCGAACGTGCGACAGGTTTCTTAGCCACTCAAAATAGGATACTGTAACACCACCCGCATTCAGATAATTATCGGGAATGATGAGCGCGCCGCGATCTTTAAAGAAATCGTGGGCATCCTGCGTAATCGGGCCGTTTGCCGCCTCAGCGATAATTTTCGCTTTAATTCGGGGCGCGTTATCTATCGTAATCTGGTTTTCAAGCGCGGCGGGAACAAGAATATCACACTCTCGTTCCATCACCGATTTTGAATCCTTGATATTCTCTGCGCCGTTAAACCCGGTGATGCTGCCGGTCTCATTGCGGTGCTTAAACAACGCCTCCACATCAATCCCTTTGGCGTTGTAAATGGCCCCGTCATACTCGGCAACCCCGATGATATTCGCGCCGCCTTCCATCAGGTATTTGGCAGAGTAGTAGCCCACATTACCAAAACCCTGCACGATAACGGATTTACCATCGAGCCCTTTCGAAAGCCCGAGCGCCTTCATATCATCGCCCTGATCGCACGCCTCGCGAACGCCAAAAAACACGCCGCGGCCCGTAGCTTCGGTGCGTCCGCGAATTCCACCGAGGCCAATCGGCTTTCCGGTAACGCAGCCTTCGCTGTTTATTGAAGGATTTACGGCCTGAAACGTATCCAGAATCCAAGCCATTTCCTGCGCGCCTGTTCCGTAATCGGGTGCCGGAACGTCGATGTCCGGGCCAATAAACCCTTTTTTGATCAGCTCGAACGTAAGCCTCCGGGTTATTCTTTCCAGCTCATCCCTCGAATATTTTTTACTGTCGATTTTCACACCACCCTTGGCGCCGCCAAACGGAACATCCACCACCGCACATTTGTAAGTCATCAGGGCGGCAAGCGCCTGAACTTCGTCCTCATTCACCATCAGGCTGTACCTGATTCCCCCTTTTGTGGGAAGCTTGTGGTGGCTGTGCTGGGCTCTCCAGGCGTGAATCGTTTCGATACTGCCGTCATCTTTTCTAAGCGGAAACGTAAAGTGACATGTGGTGTTACAGATCTTAATCTGCTCGAGCAGTCCCGACTTATACTTTACATACTTTGCAGCTCTGTCAAAATTCTTATTAACCTGTTCGAAAAACTTGATTTGGCTCATAAATACCCTCGTTAAATCTTTTTTGATACCATAATTAACACTTGACTAAAAAATCATAAAAGCGCTTCCTGAAGATTATGCAAAAAATAAAGGCAAAAAGAAACCCGGAAGATAATTTAGAATTCAAAAAAGCGCTGCGCGGTTCTTCGCTCCGCTACGAATCAGAATTCAGAATTGGAAGAGTTCTGAATTCAAAATGCAAAATGCAAAATTCAAAATACTGGTTCGCGGCGAAGTGAAGATGGCGTGACACGATCATTATCGTGCCTGTAGGGACAGGGCGTGCCCTGCCCCTACAGCATTGTTATTATGCATCTTAACACATATTATTTCCGGCGTTATCGGCAAAGGATAACGACTTCTTTACGTTTTCCGAATGGCGCGGATTCTTTGCAGAACGGGTGGGTGCGAGTAGTTCATGAATACGTAAAACGGGTGCGGAGTGAGATTGGACAGGTTATCCGCCGACAGTTTTTTCAGCGCGCTGATCATGTATTCGGGTTTACCGGTAGTTTTTGAGGCCCATTCGTCGGCTTCGTATTCGTGTTTGCGGGAAAGTGCCTGCATGATGGGCGAAATAATCATATTCACAGGCTGATACAACAAACCAAAAAATATCAGGCCGGCATAAACCGACATGTTTTCCATGTAGAATGCTTCGAACAGCATTTCAGACTGAAGCGCGAGACCAAGCAGGAAAAACATGATTCCCGTGTAGGCAAAGCTGATGAGCGTGCTTTTGATGATGTGCCTTTTCTTGTAATGGCCTATTTCGTGTGCCACTACGGCCAGCAGCTCGTCTTCCTCATGATTCTCGATCAGCGTATCGAACAGGGCGATGCGCTTGTTTTTTCCGAATCCGGTGAAGAAGGCGTTTGAGTGCGCCGAGCGTTTGGAGCCGTCCATCACCAGAATATTTTTCAGCGGAAAAGATACATTATCCGCATAATTGGTGATTTTTTCGCGGAGCGATCCTTCTTCAAGATCCTCAAATTTGTTGAAAAGCGGCATGATCCACGTTGGGGCGATGTACTGCATAATCAGGCTGAAAAGAACCACGCCAGACCAGCCGACAAGCCAAGCATAATCTCCTAAATATTCAAACGCGGCCAGAATTCCGGCGAGAAGCGGAAGCCCGATCAGCGCACCGAGCAGCGTCGATTTCACCTTATCGGTGATGTACGTTTTCCACGTCGTTTTATTGAAACCGTAGCGCTCTTCAATACTGAACGTGTTGTAAATCCCGAACGGCATCGTAAGCAGGGATGAACCGATCATCAGTGCGGAAATAAAAATCAGGCCGGTGATGATTTCACCATATTCAAGTCCCCGAACCCAGACATCCAGCGCGTTAAATCCACCCAAAAACCAAAATAAAAGCAGGATCGCTGCTGAATAAAGAGATGTAATGATACTAAAACGCGTTTTTTCCGCGCCGTACTCACCGGCTTTTGTGTAGCGCTCTTCATCGTAAACATCCGAAAACTCATCCGGCAGCGGCGCCCGCATGCTTTTGAGATTCAGATAGTTCATTACGGCACCAAGAATGGTGTCCAGAATGATGGCGCCAAGAACGATCCAGGCAATAATATTTACCATTCAGTCAGGCCTTTTGAGATTGATTAAGTCACCAGGAACGATCAATCAAAAATATTCTTGATCTTATTCCAGATCCCGCCCGGTTTTTCTTTTTTGGGAAGCTGATCTTCCGCTATCCGGCTGGTCTGTACTTTTTCGATCAGCTTATCCTGGCGCTTGATGCGCTTATCTACGGGCGATGCTTTCTGAGCCTGAGTTTTACTGCGGCCTCTGCCCCGTGATCCGGATTTGTTCGGTTTTGAACTCTGATTCCGGTTCTGGTTCTGATCGTTGTTATCAGATTTTTTGCGGCGCCCGCCACGTGGGCTTCTGCGCGGTTTATTCTGATTCTGATCGTCTCCCGAGTTTTTCTGGTCGTTATTTTCCTGCTGATTTTGCTGTCTGTTATCGCGGTTGTTTCGCGAACCTGTACGCCTGCCGGATGGCCTTCTTTTCGGACGCCGACGCCTTGAATTCTGCTTGTCGTCACCATCCTCGTTATCGTTTTCGGATTGATGCTTGTCCTGATTCTGGTTTTTATCGCCGCGATCCTGACGCTGATCATTGCGGTCGGTGCGCCGGTTCCGGTCGTCGTTATCGTTGCGGTCATTCCGGTCATTTCGCCCGCCGCGTCCTCTACCGCGATTACCGCCTCCGCGGCCGCGGTTTCCGGAACCGCGGTCATCACGATTGTCACGCCCGCCACGGCTGTTGCCGGCTACTTCATCCGGCACATCCAGCTTTTCGATGGCGCCGTCGAGCGCGTCGATGATGGAGCGCATCTGCTGCCAGTCTTTGCGGGAAACGAACGTAATAGCATCTCCGGTGGCATCGGCGCGGGCCGTTCTCCCGATTCGGTGGATGTAATCATCGAGATCGTTGGGAACATCGAAGTTTACCACGTGCGAAATATTATCTACATCAATACCACGTGCCATTACGTCTGTGGCTACAAGTATCTTAACCCTGCCGGACTTGAAATTATCCAGCGTACGCTCGCGCTCTTTCTGGTCGCGGTCGCCGTGGATAGTTTCCACCTTGGCGCCTTTACTCTGAAGCGCACGCCCGAGCTGATCCACTCCGCGTTTAGTTGCGGAAAATACGATGGCCGACTGCCAGTTCTGCTTTTCGAAAAGATGCAGCAGCAGATTCGTTTTATCGCGGTCGTCTACGTGGTAGCTAACCTGGCGAATACCTTTTGCGGGGGATGGAATTCCAATCTTGATTCGCTCAAATTTGCCACGGCAAAACTCTTTAGCGAGTGATTCAATGCGTGGCGTCATCGTAGCCGAGAACATGAACGTCTGGCGCTCTTTCGGCATCCGGTTGATGATGGTTCGCACATCGGGGATGAATCCCATATCCAGCATACGGTCGGCTTCGTCGAGAACCAGTGTCTCGAGGCCGGAAAAATCGTACTCAGCAAACTTGAGGTGATCCAGGAAACGACCCGGAGTTGCAACCACAATGTTTACACCTTCACGAAGAGCGCGTTCCTGCGGGCCAAAGTCGGATCCGCCGTAAATACAAACGCTTGAAACGCCGGCGTGATAGCCGAGGCTCCAGAATTGTTCATCAATCTGCTGGGCAAGTTCGCGTGTTGGAGCCAGCAAAACTGCTCTTATACCGGGCTTTCTGTTTGCGGCAAGGCGTTGAATAATCGGGAGTGCGAAAGCGGCCGTTTTTCCGGATCCGGTGTGTGAAGTGGCGAGAAGATCTTTCCCTTCGAGAGCGGGCGGAATAGCTTTTACCTGAATTTCAGTCGGCGTGTCAAATCCCAGATCCGCTATGCCGTCAAGCAATTCAGGAGCCAGGTTCAAATCTTTAAAAGTCAAACTTTGAAAATTATAATACGTGTTTTTATTGAAATCTGTTTAAGCCTTAAATATACATATTAAACCTGAATTTTGATAGCATTACCCCAAACATCCCCCTTCACAACTTTTTCTTTTTGATTGTTTTCAATTAACTTCGGGCAAATGAGACGAAATACAGCATCAGTCCGTTGACCACATAACGAACGACCGAAATCCGAATTCCTGAACAAACCAGATCACTCGTATGAAGTTTATCCCGCAAATCCTCACCCTTACGTTTCTTTTCCTGCTGCTTGCAGAGGCAACATCCGCGCAGATTTCGATTAACGCGGCCCGTATGAACGCCGGACAAATGGTTGGAGAACTTGATAAAGAGCAGATTTTGAATCATGATGAGCAGGTCAAAAAAAATATGGCTGCCTATTCCCCTGATGAAAAAGCCGTGGCGTTTATCAGAAAAGTTGAGGATGAGTACGATGTAGTTGTTTTCCTTGGTGTGTGGAATTCAGAAAGTGTCAATCACGTGCCCTCATTTATGCGCGTTATGGAGGATGCGGGAAACCCGAATTTCAGCGTAACCTGGTATGGCGTAAACCGAGCCAAACGCGCGCCGGGAAATATCGTGAGGCGCCATAATATTCAGGATGTGCCTACTTTTATTTTTTACAAGGATGGCGAAGAAGCTGGCCGGATTGTTGAATCGCCCGATAAATCCATTGAGGAAGATATCATGAAAATTCTCGCCGGTGGATCCTGATTTATCAAATCAGATTTTTCAATTTTATTTTGTAGTATTAGATGTTGTTAATCCGCTAAACTCTTCAATGACAATACACCAGATGATTTACAGAATTTTGACGCTTTTTTGCGTTTCGTTGCTGATTTTTTCGTGTGCCAGCAACCAGACATCCGATGACTCCAACAATAACAACGTCGTTAGCATGACTTTCGAAACACTTGCCAAAGGGGAAATGGGAAATGGAGGCGGCTCCGAAATGGATATTTCCGACTTTCGGGTCATCCGCGATGAAGAGACCTTCCGGGAAGTTTGGGGGATGATCAACCCCTCGCTCGGATCAGATTCAGGAATGCCTGAAATTGACTTTGATGAGCATCTCATTTTATCAGCACGAATGGGTCAGCAGCCCAGCTCAGGTTATGAAATTGAGATTCTGGATGTGATCGAAAACGAAGAGACTATCCGCGTACCCATCCAAAGCACGCGCCCCGGCCGCACCTGTGTTACCCTCACGGTAATTACCAGCCCGCACCACATCGTAAAAATCCCGCGAACCGACAGAGAGATCATTTTCGAACCACGAACGGTGGTGAATGAGTGTGATTGACGTTTAGAAGAGTTGCGGGTTGCGGGGTTCACAGTAGGGTATTTGTAGCGTTCTATTGATTGTTGGCCATGGAAAATGTTTCGGGTTTCGTGGTTTTTTGGATTCGCCTATCAGCGCCCCAAGTACGTCATGCCGCAAAATCTTTCTTGGCTCTGCGGAAGATTTTATGCGGCGACCTTAGGCGTCCCGACCTATCCGGAGATCTTTCAGCGTATATCTTGGCCAGATTTTTTTCAGGTTTAAATCGCTACTTCCAAATGGTATCAAAAAGCCGGTCAGGGGATTTTTTTGCCACGAACGATTTTTCAAGACCCTTCGGCGACAGAGTAACCCATAGCACCATCTAAACTCGGGCCATTTTCTGGTATACATCTACCGCCAGGTTTACAAACGTGTTGCTCCATCCGGAGCAAGTTCTGCGACCGGCTGTGATCTATAGATACAAAAACCGAATAATTCTTTGAGGCATCTTATTAATTGCTCATTTCCTGAGGGACTCAAAACTCAACACTGGAGCGGAGCGACTTCTTCGCACATCGCCGATCTGCAATCACCAGCCCCCCTCTTCTGAACCTATTTCCGGATTTACCACAAAAAAAGTCCCTCTGCGAAAACACAGAGGGACTTTTTTTTTTATGCAATCAGCCGGGTTGCAAAACTACCACCCTTGTTGCGTATTTATACTGCAATCTGTTCTGAGTGCATCAGTTTTTCGTAGTCCTTAACGGTTCCGTTGTCGAGGCAGCATTCAATGATTTGTCTGCCGAGCGGACTCAGGTCCGGCGTATCGAAGGTTTGCAACATTCTGTTGAAGAACTCAAGCAGAATTTCCGCACCGGCATCGTAGCCTGCTTCCTGAACTTCTCTCTGAAGCTCTACCTGCAGGAACCATTCCGGAATTGTTGAACCCTCAAATGTCATGTACTTCAGGGCATATCCGAGCACGTGGCAACGAGCCTCAATAAGCTGCTTTTCGTTGAACTGTGCGCTGCCTTTTCTGGCCAGGTAATCACGGGCGATCCACTGCGGCATAAATCCTACTTTCCACGCGCCTATATTTTGGTTTGGCGTAAGGATATACTGCACTTTTGGTGTCTGCACGATTTGCTCGAGCAACAGGTTCGCCTGCTTCACTTTTTTACCGGTTGCAAACGGCCAGTAACTGCCCACACCTTCACTGCTGATTCCCTGCGTTTGAATAATACTCGGGTTCGCGTGTCCGCGTGGAGCTACCAGGCGCCACAGCCACGCCAGAGCCGGCGGAAGCACGTGCATCAGCCCTACGATTCCATAATTCGGATCTTCCTGCGTACATGGCGGGGTGCGTAATCCGATACTGCGGATATCCACGCTGACCGGCTTGGAGATGATTCCGGGCACGATATCGCGCGGAAGAATCACGCGGGGATTCGGGCAGGGTTTGCCGGGCTCATCGTATACGTGATCCCAGATCATGGCACGACCGCCGGGAACTGATTCCACGTTCAGAAACAGAAGCGGCTTTGGTGGCACGGCTGTCAGTTTTTCGAGAGACGGATCCGTTCCATACTCGGTAATGTGGTCGATACGGATAAACCATCCGTCCTCTGCATCTTCCAGCCAGAGCTGTCCGTCGCCTTTCTGTAATGAAGGATGGCAAAGCGCCATATCATCGGTTACAGGTCGCAGATCACACGTTTTTGGAAGGCTGAGGTAGCGATAATCTTCTTTAAACAGGTTTGAACCAAGAACTAAACGCCCATCGGCCATCCTGTGCGGATGCTGGAGCATTTCGCTCTTACCGCCGCCGCTTGCACCTTCGTGCATCATGGTAACGATGCTGTCGTACGGAGTTTTAACCTCTACTACAGAGCAGTGTGCTGTAACCCACTCTTCTTCCTCTCCGAGCCCGATAAGCATTCCGTAAACCCCTTTTTTAGCACTTGGACCCGGATAGAGGTTGTAACTGAACATTTCGTAATTGCCCGGCTGGCGATTGTGAACCACAACCTGTTTGCCTTCAAAGTGGGTATGACGAAACGGAGGAGCGGTGTAAATAAATGCTTCCGGTTTGAAGTCATCCTCAAAATCATCCGGATCTATAATTCCCTGGAGCAGCGCAAGGCCAAGGCCGAAGAATCCGCAGTTGGCCGGAATGATGGCTACGGCCGGATATCCCATACCTTTTCTTCCGGCATGGAAGAAAAACATGGCCAGATCCTCACCTTTCAGCCATTCAAATGTTTCATTACGCAGCGGTGTGAAATCCTCACCAAACCGATCTTTGTAGGTATCTTTATCTGTAGGCAGGTCATCTGCAATTACCATACAGTCAGGATCGCGGCGGCGCATGTAAGGCTCTGTATAATTTGCGGCGATACCGTTTTTCACCCGGTGAACAACGGCTTCATGAAAGCGGGT
>PXAI01000254.1 GCA_003567135.1 Balneolia bacterium
GGTGTGCCCGAGCATCTCCCTGGATTGCTAAGAGCACAGCGCATGCAGGAAAAGGCGGGCGCGGTTGGTTTCGACTGGAAGAAATGGCCTGAAGCGTGGAAAAAGCTCGAGGAAGAGCTCGGCGAATTCCGGGAAACGCTGCAGGACGCTGATAGGGAAGAGCAGGCCAAAGAGTTCGGGGATGTGATTTTTTCGCTGGTAAACGTCGGGCGGCTGGCCGGGCTGAACGCCGAAGATTCCCTCCGGATTACCAATAAAAAATTTCGCGATCGTTTTACCTACATCGAGCAAAAACTGGCGGAATCGGGAAAAAGCCCGGAGGATGTAAGCCTGGAAGAAATGGACAGGCTCTGGGAACAGGCTAAAACTTTGTCAGCCTGATTTTTATTCGCAAAACTTTCATTATCTTAATGACCCGTCCGGAATTACGGAACGCCAAAAGTGTGTTTGAAGTTTTTCGATTGGGTTGCTAAAGAAGCGCTTTCCTGCAAGCCTGAAACTTAGTGAAACCGGGCCGGATATCTGAAACCTACTAAGGATGTGTCTTTTATTTTTATCCAGGCCATCCGGAATCTGATTTATTTATTCCGAATCGCGATTTAAAAATTTATTTAGAACATTAAAGGAGTCAACCATGACCTCAAACGAAAACATTGATTTAAGTCAGTATCCTCATATTGACAGAGGGCTTGAAGGCATCGTTGCTTTCTCATCACGAAAAAGTTTTATTGACGGAGCGAAAGGAGAACTGATTTACGCGGGTTATAATATTGATGATCTCGCCCCAAAATCTACTTTTGAAGAAGTTTGCTTCTTGCTCTGGCACGAGCGTTTACCGAATGCTGATGAATTAAAGTCACTCCATGCGGATCTTCAGAGCAACCGCGAGCTGCCTGAAATTGTTGAAAACTATATTAAATCAACATCTCCGAAGTCTGAGCCGATGGCCGTTCTTCGCACCGCCGTTTCCATGCTCGCCGATTTTGACGACGAAGCGCGCGATGTTTCACCTGAAGCGACGTACAGGAAATCGATCAGAATTACCTCTAAAATTCCCACCATCATCGCGGCATTTGACCGGATGAGAAACGGGAAGGAAATACTGAAGCCGCTTTCTGAAGGAAGCCTGGCGTTTGACTTTCTTTACATGCTGAACGGCGAGCGTCCCGGCAAGCAGGCTGAAAAGGTGATGGATATGTGTCTCATTCTTCATGCTGAGCACGGAATGAACGCCTCCACATTTACGTGCCGCTCTGTTTGTGCCACGCAGTCTGATTTGCATGCCGCCGTAGCCGGTGCAATGGGCTCTCTGAAAGGCCCGCTCCACGGAGGTGCAAACACTGCCGTAATGAACATGCTGCTTGGCCTTGATAAAGGCGACGATATCGCGGCTTTCATTAAGGAACGACTCGCGAAGAAGCAGAAGGTTATGGGATTCGGGCACCGCGTTTACAAAACGTTTGATCCGCGGGCGTACCATCTCCGAAAAATGGCCGGTGCGCTTGCCAAAGAAGTGAATATGGAGTATCTCTACGAGTGGTCAGAAACGATCGTTAAGGTGATGAAAGAAGAGAAAAACATCGATCCTAACGTTGATTTCTTTTCTGCTACCGTTTATTACTCAATGGGTATTAAGCCGGATCTTTACACCTGTATCTTTGCTATGTCAAGAATTTCCGGCTGGACGGCCCATTACATGGAGCAGGCAGCCAACAACAGGCTGATTCGTCCGCGCCAGCTGTATCTTGGGGAGAAAAATCTCGAGTACAAAAGCGTTGACGAGCGCTGATTATCCGTTTTTATCTGATTAAGCTGTCGCAGAAATGCGACGGCTTTTTTTATTTTCTGTAAGAGCACAGATAACCAGAAAAAAACAATTTACGTGTACAAATTTTGTACATTAAGGATTCCATTAATCGCTATAAAATCAGCCTATGAGTTCCATATCTGACGCCCAATCGCGTATTCTGAAAAAGTTTCTGTCGTATGCGAAAGATACCGCTTACGGCAAAAAATATGGCTTTGAGAACATTCAAAGCTACGATGAATACAGGGAGCAGGTACCGATTTCCACGTTCTCGGATTATGATGAGTATCGCGAATCTCTAAAAAAGGGCGTTCCGGATCTTGTGTGGCCGGGAAGCACTAAAATATTTGCTACTTCAGCAGGTACCACGGGCGATCCAAAGCTGATACCCATTTTTGAAGACCGAAAACGCAGCGATAAAATTTTTCTCCGGAGAGTGGCGCTTTCCTATCTCAGAAACAATCCGAACATTTTCAGGCTTGCCGGCAAGCAGATCAGCCTTCCGGGAATGATTGATGATGATCCTGATCATCCGGGTGTACAAACAGGTGAAATCAGCGGATTTTTGTCAATGTTTGCGCCCCCGATTTTAGCGAAGCTTCAATTGGTTCCATCTGAAGAGGCGGTTCGGATGGATTTCGAAACCAAAGTTCGTCTCAATATTAAGCGAAGCATGGAATCGGATGTGCGCGTGATTACATCGCTGCCGTCCGTTTGCCTCAGAATGATGCAGACCGTTCTGGAAGAAACCGGCAAAGATTCTATAAAGGATGTCTGGCCCAATCTCAAAGTCGTTACATCCGGCGGCGAGCCGCTCCCATCCTATAAGGAACATATTGAATCGCTCTGCAAAGGACTTGATCTTCACTATATCGAAAACTACGGGGCTTCCGAAGGATATTTTGCATTCAACACTGAACAGGGCCGGGAAGATCTCAAGCTGGTAGTTAATAACAATGTATTTTACGAGTGGATCCCCAATCCTTCTGAAAACCGCGAAGAGTTAAAAAAGCAGGATGTGATTCCGACCTGGGAAGTTGAAGAGGGGGTACCGTACGGGATGGTGATCACAAGTAACTCCGGTTTATGGCGCTATCTGCTCAACGATGTGGTTTATTTTACGGATATGAAGAAGCCGAGAATTCGCGTAGCCGGCCGCGCTTCTGATGTGCTGGATGCTTACGGCGAAACCATGGAAGCAATCCATATTAAGGAAGTACTTGAAAAAACCGTCGCCGAAACGGGTGGCGTGTATTCAAACTATACCGTTGGTGCTTTTCTGGCCTCTGATAAGGAGAGCCCGACTCACGCCTGGTTTATCGAATGGGCCGAGAAACCCGCCGATCCTGAGAAATTTGCCAAACTCATCGATGAAAATATGATTGAGCTTAACCGGAGCTATAAAATCAGGCGAATGGGAAATGCCATTGCGCACCCCAGGTTTTATAATCTTACCAGGGAGTCGGTTTCGAAGTGGAGAGATGAGTTTTTTACAAAAGTTGGCGCCCAGACTAAACTGCCGCGTACCATTCGTGATCAGAAAAAATGTATGGGACTGATAAACTACTGCGAACGCCTGGCATAACTTTTTGACCGGTCTATAGTATTAGCAAGATGATTTTTATCCATATACTTTCATTACTGATAATTTTCGTGGCTTCTTCGTGGTTTTCCGGCTGGATGCTCCGACGTATGGGATATCCGCCGCCGGTCAAATTTGAAAACCGCGATGACTACATCCTCGCAGCCATGAAGCTGCTTCTGTTCATGATTACCAGTTTGCTACTACTGGCTCTGATTATGCTGGCCGGCGTTGATCCCCTCAACCTCATGGGGTAAATCTCCCGTAATCTTTTATTTCCGGAAATAGCTTCACTAATTACCGGCATAAAAAAAGCGGAGCGCATCAGATACGCTCCGCTTTATCAAACCCTGATTAGGGATAATGCTTACTTAACCAGCATCATGGTTCTGTTCAGTACGCTGTTACCGGCCTGGAGGCGGTAGATATAGGCTCCGCTTGAAAGCCTTGAAGCGTCGAACGTTACATTGTGGGTGCCGGCGGATCTTACTTCGTTAACCAGTGTTGCAACACGCTGACCCTGAATATTATAAACATCAAGCCTTACCTGCTCGCTCTGTGGCAGATCGAAGCTGATATTTGTAGTCGGGTTGAACGGGTTCGGATAGTTTTGAGAAAGTGAAAGCTTCCGTGGAAGTTCATCGTTCTCAACATCTGTTTGCACCTGACTGGTGATCACAAAGCGATTTGTCTGAAGTTTCTCAGCTCTGATCGTACTGCGGCTTAAGAGTTCGAACGGATTCTGAGGAGCAGATTTCAGTGCGCTGTTATCCTCAATAGTGAATGTATATTCGAAATTCTCATCAAGCGGGATGTATTTGCCGGTATGGAGATCGGCGAAATAGAGCGGTACACTTGTGTAAAGATTGTGTTCGGTTATTGAAATCGTATACTCACCCGGTGTGGTTGCGCGGGCAACTACAGGGATTTCGATGCCTGAAGTTGCATCCGGGAAGTGCGCGATATCAAAGAGTGAATCATCTTTCTTTGAGAACGCAAGCAGCGCGTAGTTTTCTGACATCGGGTTCAGCTGATAAGCATCGCCGCTAACGCGTTTTTCGCCGTCGCCACGATCGCTGAGTCTCAACCATGCTGAGTTTGATAACTCGCCATTGCTGAGTTCCATTCTGATGTAGTTAACCTGCTCCTGGTTAAAGAGGAATTCACCCAGTGTGCTTGACTTAACGTCGTTGTTAAACTCAACAGGAACGCTTGACTGTCCTTCATTCTGAACGAAGAACGCCTGGAATGGTGCGATCAGGCCGCCTGTAAGATCACCAAGCGAACCATCGGTAGCCCATGCAAACCAGCTTCCGGAGGTAATATTTGACTCACCACCATCACCGCTGGTATTATTAGGAGACCATGCATAAACGGTGCCTGTAAGGTTAAGGCCGTCCTGCAGTTCATCAAATGAAACGAACGTTGTGTATGGATTACCTAAAAGTGTCCATCCATCGTTGTCGGCGCTGTTGGTGTTTCTGGTGAAACTACCAAACTGCGTACCTGAAACTTCGAGAAGTTTGTTGCCGTTTGGCGAACCGTCGTAGTTATCATCAGCATAAACATAGACGATAAAACCCTGACCTGCCTCGATGGTATCGTTGAGATCCTCAACGGCAACCCAGTCGGTGTTGGCATTGCCTGCAACATCGCCCCACTTATAAATGTGGCGGGGGCCGTTCTGGAAGTCAGCTCCAATTACATCTAAACCCTGAGTCCAGATTGAGGAAAGGAGGTCGCCAACTGTGGTAGCTACAGGAGAGCTTAGATATCTCCAGCCCTGGCCGGCATCAGTTGGGTCGCCTGCACCGTCTTCAAAACCGGTAAGCAGACGCTGAGCTATAACTGTAATTGCATCGCCTGTTGACTGGTCGTTAAATGTACCACCGCTTTCAACAGTAACGGTACCTGCTCCGGCAATAATTTCACCTCTGATAGTGAGATTGGTTCCCTCAGGAACGGTAATATCGCTGGCAAACTCAATTTCAACGCCCGGAGCACCAATTACGATTTCATCAGCAGTGATATCCTCAAACGCATAGCGAATAATAACGATACCATCGGCACCAGCACCGGATGTGGTTTTACCTGATGCACCACCGCCACCTGAACCGGTGTGTGGCTGTGCGTCGTTTCCGTTGCTTCCGCCAAAGCCGCCATCACCGCCGCCAAAACGGCCTTCGCCGGCACCATCAGCAGTAGTACCTGTACCGCCGCCGCCGCCGCCGCCACCGGCTAATTCAAGCGGAAAACCTGCGATACTGGTTGTAATTCCATTACCGCCGCGCGCTCCGAAGGCGGTATTGTTTTGTGTATTTTGAGCATCCTGGCCTGAACCGCCTGCACCACCACCGCCTGCACCAGCCCATGTGCTGCTAATGTTATCACCGCCAACGTTACCGCCGGTAGAGGAAGCACCACCGATACCCTGGTATCCGGCACCACCGCCTGAACCGCCAGCTGCTCCGTCAGCGGTTGCAGCGTCACGGTTGCCGCCGCCGCCGCCGCCAATGGCTTCAAGGCCGAAAGCAGAAGAAGTTGAACCGTTGTTACCACGGCTGTCCTCTACAGGAGCACCCCCTGAACCAACTATAATAGTGTATTCTGTTAATGGAGTAACGCTGGCTGCTGAACCGGAGGTGTTGTTTGATTCGCCTGGCACAAATTTAAGTGCCTGGCCCGCACCGCCACCACCGTGACCAACCTGAGTAACAGCGGCAACACGGCCAGCTCCACCGGAGCCGCCACCACCAATGATTACGTACTCAACCTCGGTTACACCTTCAGGTGCTGTCCAACTGTTGGAACCAACAGTTGCGAAAACTTCAACAACGTAAAGTGTACCGTTTGATTCAACAAATCTTACTGCATCGGCATCGCTGCCTGAACTTAGTGGTGTCACCTGGATAGACTCGCGGGTTTCCTGAGCCTCCATCGGAAATGCAAAAACCAACAGGAATAAAGCTAAAAGAGCAAAGCGCAAACCTGATTCTGTTTTATTGTTTGTAAATATATTTCTTTTCATAGATGTAATTATTGGTTAACGGAACCATTTTGGAAAATTTATGTATATAAATATAAACTATAAAGTTAGTTTAATCCTAAGATGTTGGTTAAACTATTAACTTGGTTTAAATAATAGCTCATGATATCACCCATACTGATATCATGATTTGTGCAAACAAATAAATTTAAAGCTGTAAAAGAAGGCTTTGAAAAACCAGAGATTTTGGTCGTATTCAACGCCGGAGTGAAATTGAAACCACAGCATCCGTCAACCGACGGATTCGAGGATTTCAATTATGCGACAAGGCAGAAGACGGGCAAAAGATCGGTTTTGCAATGCCTTCTAAAAGTGTGGCTTATTTAACTACCAGATTCACTATTCTCCCAGGTACAAAAATCTCTTTAATAAGGTTACCCTGAGCCAGATATTTAGCTACTCCGGGTTCTTCTTTAGCTTTTGTAAGAACAAAGTCTTTGTCCTTGTGTTTATCCATCGGAACCTCAATCTCTCCTCTTACTTTTCCGTTTATTTGGATGGCATAATGTTTGGTCTGATCGACCATCAGTGATTCATTATACTTCGGCCAGGGCTCGTAAGCCAGCGTGTCCTTTTCTCCGAGTTTTTCCCAGAGCTCTTCAGCCATGTGTGGTGCATACGGGCTTAACAACAGTACAAACGTTTTTAGAACAGAAACGGGCTTAGTTTCCCATTTCATGGCTTCATTGTTGAAGATCATTAGTGCTGAAATAGCGGTGTTGAAACGCAGTCCTTCAATATCTTCGGTTACCTTTTTAATGGTTTCATGCAACACTTTCAGCTGAGCCGGAGTTGCCTCTGTGTCTTTAACCTCAGGATTGAATTCTCCGGTTTCTTCATTGATCATCATGCGCCAGACGCGATTCAGGAAGCGGTAAACGCCCTCAACGCCGCGCATGCTCCAGGGTTTTACTTGTTCGAGAGGGCCCATGAACATTTCGTAGAGTCGCAGGGAATCAGCGCCGTATTTTTCAACGACTACATCCGGATTCACCACGTTACCACGAGATTTCGACATTTTGTACGAACGTGCCTCCACCGGAATATCGGTGCTTTTCTTTACGAAGCCTTCGCCTTTCTTTTCCACCTCAGACTCCTCCAGCTTAACGGCCTGAAGCTCATCACGATTCTCAAAATCTTCGGGATTCACCCAGTTACCTTTCGCATCCTTAAATGCGTGGTATTCCATCTCGCCCAGAATCATTCCCTGATTGACGAGCCTGTGAAAAGGTTCTTTGGTAGAAACCACGCCGGCATCGTATAGCACCTTGTGCCAGAAACGCGCATATAGCAGGTGAAGCACCGCATGTTCGGCGCCGCCAACGTATAAATCAACCGGCATCCAGTATTTTTCTTTTTCAGGATCAACCGGACCCTGTTTGTACTCAGGATCGATGTACCTCAGATAGTACCAGCAGGATCCTGCCCACTGGGGCATCGTGTTTGTTTCGCGTTTTGCGGGTTTTCCGGTTTCAGGATCAGTTGTGTTTACCCAGCTATCGATAGTAGCAAGCGGCGACTCACCGGTTCCGCTGGGCTCATATTTTTCTACTTCAGGAAGCGTAACCGGAAGTTGATCAGGCGACAGCGGCTTTGGCTTTCCATCCACAAAAATGATCGGGAATGGTTCGCCCCAGTAGCGCTGGCGCGAAAAGAGCCAATCGCGCAATTTGTAGTTCACGCTTGCCTCGCCAAGGCCTTTATCCGAAAGCCATTTGGTGATTTTCTTTTTTGCCTCATCCACCGGCATATCGTTTATCGAAATCTCATCGTTGGATGAATTCACCACGACACCATTTTCTGTGTCTGTAAACGCGGCTTCGTCGATATTGCCGCCTTTGATCACCTCAACGATCGGCAATCCGAACTGTCTGGCAAACTCCCAGTCGCGCTCATCATGACCCGGAACGGCCATAATCGCGCCGGTACCGTAGCTCATCAGCACGTAATCAGCAATCCATACCGGAATTTCTTCGCCGTTCACGGGATTGATCGCATATCCCCCTGTAAATACTCCGGATTTCTTCTTACTCAGCGCGGATCGTTCGAGATCCGATTTCTTTTCGGCTTCCTGCAGATAGGCATCAACCTTAGCCTGCTGCTCTTCTGTAGTCAGTTTTTTTACGAGCGGATGTTCGGGCGCCAGAACCATGTAAGTCGCGCCAAAAAGCGTGTCCGGCCGCGTTGTGAATACGCGAATTTTATCCTCAGAAATATCTTTGAGATGAAAGTCAATTTCCGCGCCCTCTGACCGGCCGATCCAGTTTCTCTGAAGCTCTTTTACGGAATCCGGCCAGTCGAGATCGTCGAGATCTTCCAGAAGACGGTCGGCGTATTCGGTGATCTTGAGCATCCACTGGCGCATGGGTTTGCGGATGACGGGAAATCCGCCTACTTCGCTCTTTCCGTCGATAACTTCCTCATTTGCCAAAACGGTTCCCAGCTCAGGACACCAGTTAACGGGAACATCCGCCTGATAAGCGAGTCCGCGTTCGTAGAGTTTCAGGAATATCCACTGCGTCCATTTGAAATAATCCGGATCGGTTGTGTTTACCTCGCGATCCCAGTCGTAGCTGAAGCCAAGTGATTTGAGCTGTTCGCGAAAACGATCCACGTTTTTTTCTGTAGTGGTGCGTGGATGCGTTCCGGTTTTTACGGCATACTGCTCAGCCGGTAATCCGAAGGCGTCCCATCCCATCGGATGCAATACGTTAAATCCCTTCATTCGCTTGTAGCGCGCCAGAATATCGGTGGCGGTGTATCCCTCCGGATGCCCCACATGCAGGCCGTTGCTGCTCGGGTAGGGAAACATATCCAGGACGTAATATTTGGGCTTCTCCCGGTCCTGATCATCCGTTTTGAAAATTTTCTTGTCTTCCCAGAATTTCTGCCAGCGCGGTTCTATTTCAGAAGGTTTGTATTCGCTCATAATATCGTATCCGGACGCATTCCCGACCCGGTTTCATGTCAGAATTAATAATTTTTGGAGCGTAAATATACGGATTAAAAAACTTCATGTGTAAATGTGTGAAACGACTCTTTTTTACTGCCGGCTGCGGATTTGTCCGCAATTTTGAAGGGGCTTATATTTGTCTGAAATAAAACGGCATTTCGAAAAACCCGAAGGCGGGCGCAAGTGCCACTCTGAAAACCGTATTATATGGTCATTGCCTTTATCATCAGCCTCTTACTTGTAATCAGCTTTATCGCGTTCCGAACGGTCTATTTTTCGCGAACGGATAACATCACGCCGATGTACCGCCATATTCCGGTTGAAGTGAGCGCCGCTGTAAAAAGGCTGAGCCGGGCCATCCAGTTCAAAACGATTTCACGGGAAAACCAGAAAGATATTGATGGCGAGGAGTTTCGCCGGATGCACAGTTTTCTTGAGCGGGAGTTTCCGCTGGTGCATCAGCAGATGACGCGTGAAGTGGTGAACGACTACAGCCTGCTCTTTTACTGGGAAGGATCTGATGATTCGCTAAAACCGGCGATGTACACCTGTCATTTAGATGTGGTTCCGGTTGAGCCGGGAACCGAAGAGGACTGGGATCATCCGCCGTTTCAGGGGAAAGTTGAAGACGGATATATTTACGGGCGTGGCACGATGGACGTACAGTCGGGCGTTATGGCGATTCTGGAAGCTGCCGAAGCGCTGCTGCAGCAGGGATATCAGCCGGAGCGGAGTATTTATCTGGGATTTGGCCACGATGAGGAAATTGACGGACTTGAAGGCGCGCGGCAAATCGGGCGGCTGCTGGATGAACGCAACGTAGAGCTTGAGTTTTTGCTGGATGAAGGCCTGCCCGTGGTGGATAAACTGCTGCCGGGGATTGAGCGCCCCGTTGCGCTTGTGGCTGTGGCTGAAAAAGGATTTTTGAGTATTGAGCTGACTTCAGAATCCGAGGGCGGACATTCATCAGTGCCGCAGGGTAAAACTTCTATTGCCAAACTCAGCGATGCCGTTCAGCGCCTTGAGGATAACCCGATGCCATCCAAGCTGAATGGTCTTGTGAAATCCACGTTTGAATCGCTGACGACCGGCGCGCCGCTTCCGCTTCGTGTACTTTTTTCAAACCTTTGGCTTTTTAAGGGATTGCTGCACCGCTATCTCAGCCAGATTCCGGCAACGGATGCCTCGCTTCGAACCACTACGGCCACCACCATTTTTGAATCCGGTGTGAAGGATAATCTAATACCTACCATCGCACGCGCTGTTGTGAATTTCAGGATACATCCCAATGATGACGTCGAAAAAGTGGTTCGGCACGTGCGGAAAGTAATTAACGATCCGGAAATCAGTATCCGGAAAATTGACGGTTATATTGATCCATCCGTGGTTTCTGATATTGAGGCTCAGCCGTACCGGATTCTGAGGGCTTCTATCCGGCAGGTTTTCCCGAAAGCAATTGTGGCTCCTGCGTTGATGGTTGGCGCTACCGATGCCCGGCATTATGCGCATCTAACCAACAATGTGTACCGTTTTTCACCGCTTCGTGCCGATGAAAGTGATCTCGACCGCGTACACGGAACCAA
>PXAI01000280.1 GCA_003567135.1 Balneolia bacterium
CGAGAACGCGATGCATCGCGTCTCTACGACAGGGCTGCCGGGCGTGCGTCGGGGGAATTACACTAAAAATCTTAACAGCTTACTCTTTTAGCCATTGAGTTACCAATTTATCGGCCTGCTCAATGCTTAAATATTCTCCGCGGGCAATGCCGGCTTTTGCTTTTTCAATGCGTTGTTTTTGATACGCGTTTAGTTTAAAGGGTTCGCGGAGAAGTTTTTTTAAGTCTTTTGGATCAGTAAACATGATGAACAAATGGTACTTAGTATGAGGCTAATTAACTTCCTTCTACGATCATAATCTCGTCATCTGTCAGCCCGTACAGCTCATAGACCATGGCATCAATCTCGCGGTCGGTTTGGGCTATTTGGGATTTGAGCTCGTCTGCTTTGGCTTTTTGCTCGTTGAAGTACTCCATCCATTCGGCTTCTTCTTTGAGGGTAAGCGATACTTTTTTCTTCTTCAGCTCGGCCAGGAATTGCTTGAATGTGAGCTCGTGCCAGTTTTCGAGTTTTTTGGAAAGTTTATGAATTGTCAGTTTGGCATCAATCATACTTAGTAAGTTTTTCCTGATTCTCTCCAATTTTTTTTCAAAATCGATTTTCAGATTTATTGATTTAATGATTTTATTTTGGTCTAGATCCCTTAAATCTGGTATCGGAATTCTTTCAGTAACAACATTATCAAAATGCATAGTGCGTATTGCCTTGCCTAATATAAATCGATACACATACCAATTGATCAAATTTGAATTGAGTAAATACCAAATTATTCGAAAATCGAACTCTTTATTTACAGTTATTTGATTAATTGTATCAACAATTTTGTAATCATTACTACTTGGTAAACAAGCAGTTATTTTGATATGATCAACTGGGTTTTTGATATGTGCAACTATATTCTGTACAAGAACTGAATTAGGTTGAATAATGGCTTTTAAGTCATCTTTAACAAATTCAACATTAATCATACCCTTAGCTCCAACTACACCAGTTCTCTGTATTTCAGCGCCTCCCAAAACTGGGAAATCTCCATCGTCTGTAATGTGTTTTTGGAAATTACTTCCTCTACTATTCTCAGCGATATCATTAAGTCGAAATTTTGATGACCATATCTTATCACCAATTAACTTTTCCTCATCTGATATACTATTTAAAAAGAACCCATATTTACTAAATGATTCCTTATTAATCACTCCAATTTTACTTATCTCATTATCAACCCTTATAGATGAATCATATGCTTTAGTAGCACTCTCTTTTAAAACAGAAAAAACTATCTGTTCTAATTTAACATCACTCCATACTTTACCACAATCAACAATTTCTTGAATATCATTTAGTAAGACTTCTCTAATTCCCCCATAATTAGAGGCAAAACAAAATGATTTTGGGATTATGAAACTAAGAGCTCCTCGCTCTTTAATCAAATCATATGACAGTTTTATAAATGAAATAGCTGTTTCAGAGCCCCCGTTTATAAAAGTTTTATTCAAATATTTTTGAACGTGTTTCGGTAATTTTGCCCCATAAGGCGGATTCCCAATCACCACATCAAACCCGCCAGTGTACTCGGGGCGGAATGCGTGATCCAGATCACAGCTCATAGCCTCTGCATCCTCTGCAACAAGGGGTTGCAACCCCTTGTTCGGAGTCGGAGTCGGAGGTGGAGTCGGAGTCGGAGATGGAGATATTGGAGGTGTCGGAGATGGAGGAGACATCGGTGGTATCTGAGCCGTCGGAGTCATCGCCAGAGGCGGCAGATTGTGCTTCTCACGGTTATGGATGATGTAATTTCTAACTGCATCAATTCCATTCTCATCTTCAACCGGTCTCTTGTCATATTTCTGCGCCCACAAATGGAACTTTTCATCCTTCGGAATCTCTAAGTGCTCTTTTAATCTTTGGGAAGATCGTCCTTTCAATTTTCGAACTATATTCGGCAGTTCATCCGATTCACAAACCAGCAGCATGTGAACGTGGTCTCCGCAAATGTTGTAAGCGAGAACATTAAACTCATTTTCCCTGACAATCTGCGCAATTTCATTTGTGATGAAGATTTCAAGCTTTTCATCTAACCAAAACGGTTCCCCTTTCTTCACTTTGTAATCGATCATCCGCTGGGATGTTCGTGCATTATGAGTCACCCACGTTACATGAAATGCCTTTTTATCTTTTCTGCGAAATACAGAGGGGAATTCCTCTTCCCACTTAAACGCCTTCTCCCCGGCTATATCAGGATCATCAATCAGGGAGTTGCCACACTTAATGTTATTGTTCAGCGAGGTAAGTTTTCGGCCTTTATGAGCTGTGCGCAACCAAAGCGATAGTTTGGCAATCTCTACCGACTCCTCGTTTATATCCACGCCAAAAAGGTTACGCTCTAAAATCTGACTTTCAATGTCTGAAAGCCCCAGCGGCTGATTGAGGAGTTTGGATTGCAGTTCATCAACATATTTGTGCTCCTCCATCAAAAACTCAAGCGCCTGATTCAGAAACGCGCCGCTGCCACAGGCGGGATCGCAGATCGTGAGGCCCAGCAGCCATTCGCGGTAAGCTTCCAGTTTTTGCAGCAATTTCTTTTTAGTGGCCTTCTGGCGGTTGGGGTTAAAATCTTCGTCATCAATGCCCAGTTCGCCCTTCTTCTCATCACAAAGCTTGCCCACCGTATTTTCAACTATATACTTGGTGATGTATTTGGGGGTATAATAAACGCCGTCTTTCTTTCGGCGAGTTTTAGAGCGGTCAACCTCCTCGCCTTCCAGTTCGGCGGTAATCTGCTCAATCTCGTTCAGCGAATGTTCAAAAATGTGTCCCAGAATATTCACATCTACTTCTGATGCAAAGTCGTACTTGCTGAGCTGCAGGACGTGTTTGTGGAGCAGCTCATCTTCAATGGTAATTTTGTCTAAAATTTCATCAGGCTTGAACAATCCACCGTTGTAGGGAAAAATTTCATAATGTTTCCCTTTGTGACCGGTGTTCAGATAGCCAAAATATTTTTTAAACCGATCGTAAAGAGGCCTGTACTCATCCAGCTCTTTTAATTGCTGCCACTGTTTAATAACCTGCTTGATTGAGTTAGGCGGCAATAGCTGCTGATCTTTAGCAAAAAAGATAAAAAGGAAGCGGTCGAGAAGTTTCTGTGTTTTCTTAAAGAGCCGGAGTTTATCGTAACCGGGATTGTTTTTTACAACGCTATCAAAAATATCCTGTTTAAAGGTCGAATAATCGGCGTACAGTTTTTTTGTGACCTGCTCGTTTTCGGTGAGGGATGCCTCCTTAATCTTTTTAGGAACCCCGTTTTTAAAATTGGATTGTTCGAGACAGAGCCATAGTATTTTAAATTCATCCCTGGTGAGCTCAAAAAGATTAAACTCAATATGTTCCACCGCGTTATCGATGTAAAACCGTATTTTTTCAAAATTCGATATGATTACATATTCCGCATGGCGATGGTAATTTTTATACCCAAATGCCTGTGATTCTACTTTGTCAAGGTCAGTAGTTTCGGTTCCTTTCAGCTCAATTACGCCGGCAACCTTGTCATTTTTGAGAATTGCAGCATCGGCTTTTTTTGATCCTTTTTCATCTTTCTGTTCAAGCCTCAGGTTATAACCGTTTGCAGGATACAGTGTGTACCCCAGCACTTTTTCAAAAAGATCTCTGAGAAAACCGGCCTGATATTCCTCTTCTTTTGAATTGCGTATGTTTTCCTGAATCTCAGCATTTTGAAAGTGCCCGCAGAAATCACTCCACGCTTTATCTACGTTGCTTTCGTCAAGACTCAGCAGAAACTTATTTAATACGGCATTTTGGAATAAGGGCATCGAAGAAAGAGTTCAAAATGTTGAATAATTATTTAAGGAATATAATACTTATGCCAGGTGTAAGTTTCCATTTATGATAAGTTATTTGAAACAATTAGAACTTACAGTTTCTCCTTTAGATGGACCAAATTACTTTTAAATCCAGGTGGCAATATCCGGTTATTTGCACCAACCCAAATCTTCCCCGATCAGTCGATGAGGACTACGCCGCAACAATCGGATGATCAATCTTACCGCGGGCATACTTTATGGATGCCTCAATATCTTCTTTCTCCAGGTCAGGCAGCTCTTCCATGATTTG
Organism: Balneolia bacterium; assembly: GCA_003567135.1. GTDB lineage: Bacteria > Bacteroidota > Rhodothermia > Balneolales > Cyclonatronaceae > PXAI01. The sequence continues at coordinate 4,129 of PXAI01000280.1, forward strand.
ATCGTGGTTTAAACCGGCCGCAAGAAGATCCAATACGTCTGTGACGCGAATTCTCATTCCCCTGATACATGGCCTGCCACCACATTGATCGGGATTAACAGTAATGCGTTTTCTCCAATCTTTCATTTCGATATATTTTGTTGAACTCTACCATAAATCTACTTAAAACACGGCTGATATCATAAGATTTAGGATTACACACTGCTTGATAGAATACTTCGCACGAAGTCATCGCTCCCATATCGACTAATCGTAAAGGGATCCTCACTAATAATTTCAAGAAGGTGCTCTATCTTTCATTTCAATCCTGACGTATCCGCTTTCTTCGCATCCTTATATTGCCTGTTTGGTATAAACGAGCTTGTAGGTACTCACCAGTCAGGTTTTTCTTCGGTTTCCCCAAGAGGTGTATTCATTCCTTCAACGGTAGACTCCTGCATTCCGCGAATAGAGCTCAGATAAAGTGTTTCCTGAATAGCTCGCCAGTCGTCCTCACTGACCAAAACGGCATTTGATCGCTTTCCTGTGATTTTGATAGGCTCGTGTGTATCGGACGCCTCATCGAGCAATCGATAAATTTCTTTGCGAGCCTGAGTAGCTGTAAGTGTTTTCATGGGAATATGTATTGATTAATGCTACTCTGCTATCGTACGGCATTCCGTACATATTATCAAGCGTCAAGCTCAGGCAGCTTACTAAAACTGTTAACCCGATTGATATAAATACGAATGTGCCCACACCTTCGCTAAACCAGTTTTTATGTTGTGTCCTACTTTTTAAAGACAGGAAATTTGGCGAACTTCATTCCTGATCTTACACCCGTATAATTTTCTTCCATAACGCCGCATTTAGCTGTGATTAAATCCCTTTACATTAAAGATTTCGCGCTGATTGATGAACTGGAAACCACGTTCGGCGAGGGGCTGAATATCATAACCGGGGAAACCGGAGCGGGAAAATCGATCATCATCGGGGCGTTTAATCTGCTGCTTGGCGAGCGGGCCCAGCTCGAATCGGTTCGTGAGGGCTCCAGAAAGGCGATTGCGGAAGCCATCATGGATTTTGGTGATGATCCCGAGTTACGACAGCTGCTGGAAGATAGCGAGGTTGAAATCCGACAGGAGCTGATTCTGCGGCGGGAAATTCGTGAAAGCGGCAGCAGGGCGTTTGTGAACGATACGCCGGTTACGCTGTCGGTACTGAAGGAAATCGGCAATCATCTGGTGGATCTGCACGGACAGCACGATCATCAGCTTTTGCTGAATGAGGAGCATCACCAGAAAGTGATTGACGACCGCGCTTCGGTTAAGCCGGTCACCAAAGCGTGGCGCGAAAAGTGGCAGAAGGTTTCTGACCTTCGGAAGGAAAAGCAGGCGCTTCTGAAAAAAGAGCGCGAATTACGGGATAAACAGGAATTGTACCGGTTTCAGCTGAAAGAGCTGGAGCGGCTGAATCTTGAGGATTACGACGAAGACGCCATCGAAAGCGAAATGAAGCTGCTCGACGGCGCCGAACTGCTCAGCCAGAACGCATCCATGATTCTGGATATCGGCCGTGAAGCCGACGCGAACGTGATGGATCTGCTGAACACGCTTCAGCGGGCACTGCAGGATATCTCCCGGATTGAGCCGGAATTTGAGCTCTACGCCCAGGAATTAAAAACAGCCGGGATCAGTATTGAGGAAGCGCTGCGATTTACCGAGCAGTATCAGACCCAAATCAAATTTAATCCCGAAAGGCTGGAATCGCTGCGTCAGCGACAGGCTGAGATCAACCGCGCCGTAAAAAAATATACCCGCACGCTTCCCGAGCTGATTAGCTACCGAGATGAACTTTCCCAAAACCTGAACCTGGTTGACAATGTTGAGATCGAGCTGGAAAAGCTGGATAAAAAGCTGGCTTCGGCTGAGGACGAACTACGGCAATCCGCTGAAAAACTGTACGAAGTCAGAAACCGTGAGGGTAAAGAGCTTTCGCGCCAGATCGAACAGGAACTGGGGCGACTCGGCTTTAACTACGCCGCATTTGAAGTCCGCGTTGAATGGTCGGAAAAGCCTGACGGCTGGATCACCTTAAATCACAACGGCAACGAAACAGCCGTGGAATGCCGCCCGGACGGATGCCACGATATTGCGTTTTACATCTCTACGAATAAAGGGGAATCGGTGAAACCGCTGGCAAAAACGGCCTCAGGCGGGGAAATCAGCCGGATCATGCTGGCGCTGAAATCCATTCTGGCGCGTGAGCAAAAACTTCCGGTCATGATTTTCGATGAGATTGATACGGGGATCAGCGGACCGGTTGCGCTTCAGGTGGGCAAAATCATGCGGAACCTGGCGGGGCACTGCCAGATTCTGGCGATTACGCATCTTCCGCAAATTGCCAGTATGGGCCATTCGCATCATGTGGTGAGAAAAAAAGAGCTCGAAGGCCGCACCGTAACGCGCATCCAGACGCTCACTCAGGAAGAACACATCCGCGAAGTGGCCGAACTGATGAGCGGTTCGGAAATTACCGAAGCCACGCTCAGCAGCGCGCGCGAGCTGATCAATAACTCCGATCAAAACTGACATGCCCGATCCCGTATTTCAGTCGCTTGACTACACCGTAATCATCGTTTACGTCCTCATTCTGACTGGAATTGGCTACGTCGCGTGGCGGCAGCATCAGCGCAGCCTTGCGGGATATTTCAACAGCGGCCGCAATCTACCCTGGTGGCTTTTGGGAACCTCGATGGTCGCCACTACCTTCGCTGCCGACACACCGCTCGCGGTTACCGGAATCGTGGCCGCCGACGGACTCTCCGGAAATTGGATCTGGTGGAATTTCATGTTCTCATCCATGTTCACCGTTTTTCTATACGCCCGGCTCTGGAAACGCGCCGGCGTTATCACCGACGTTGAGTTCATCGAAAAACGCTACTCCGGAAAACCCGCCGCCTTTCTACGCGGATTCCGCGCCGTCTATCTCGCTTTCCCGATTAACTGCATCATTCTGGGATGGGTTACGGTCGGCATGGCAAAAATCCTTTCGGTGATCACGCCTTTTTCTGAATGGACGATTATTCTCGGGCTTTACGGCTTTACCGGCTTCTACATCATGCTTACCGGGCTTTGGGGCGTGGTTCTGTCCGACTTTTTCCAGTTTCTGGTCGCTATGGTGGGATCGATTGTTCTTGCCGTACTCGCCGTCCAGCACGTGGGCGGGCTCGACGGTCTCCAGTCAGGACTGGTATCCAATTTCGGCGAAGATCATTTTTATCTCGACTTCCTGCCTCTCCGATCCCCCGATATTTTGCTCAGCACGTTTCTGGTCTGGATTGGTATGATGTGGTGGGCGTCCTGGTATCCGGGCGCGGAACCGGGCGGCGGCGGCTATATCGCTCAGCGAATGTTTTCTGCCAAAGATGAGCGCAATGCCGTCGGTGGAACGCTATTTTTCAACGTGGCGCACTACGCTCTTCGCCCCTGGCCGTGGATTTTGGTCGGGCTCGTCAGCATTCTGGTCTATCCCGAACTGGACGACCGCGAATTGGGCTACCCCAAGCTGATGGTTGAACTGCTTCCCGCCGGACTTTTTGGACTTTTAGTCGTGGCGTTTTTATCCGCCTTCGTTTCCACCGTTTCAACGCACCTGAACTGGGGAGCATCCTATCTGGTAAATGACGTCTATAAGCGGTTCATGAAAAAACCGGAAACGTTTTCCAGCGAAGATCAGGCCGATAAACATTATGTATGGATGTCGCGACTGGCCACCATCCTAATTATGGTGACCGCAGTAATCGTTTCCTGGTTTTTCGATACGGTAAAAGAAGGCTGGGAGGCCATTCTGGCGCTCGGTGCCGGAACCGGCCCTGTATACCTGCTGAGATGGTTCTGGTGGAGAATCAACGCCTGGAGCGAAATTGCGGCGATGTCGGGCGCGGCTGTCGGCGTAATTCTGGCAAACGTGATAGGAATCGACGGACTGGCCAACACGCTCTTTTTCACTACGATATTCTCAACGATCGTCTGGCTGACCGTAACGTTCCTCACAAAACCGGCATCCGACTACACACTGCAAAAATTCTGCGATGAAATACGTCCGGGCGGCCCCGGCTGGGGAAAATTCAGAACGGAAGAAAATGCCTCAAAACCGCTCAGCTACAGTATCCTGAAAGCATTTTCCGGGGCTTTTGCGATTTTGTTTATTCTCTATGGAACCGGGATGCTGCTCTTCTCATCTTATGTAACAGGTATTCTGTCAATCGCTGCAGGAACTATTGTTATCGGATATCTGGTTAATTCTGTGAGAAACGAATAAATCACAAAGTAATTTGAACTTACCTACAGCCTTAGCTTAACAAAGTTTTGACAGGGGTAATTTTTACTTTCGAAATTTTTCGATAAATGTAATTTTACATTTTTTTTTTATATAATCACTACTTACCTATCCAACAATCAAATCAACTAACCAATCCAGTATGAAAAAAATTATACTAACCACAGGTATATTAGTTTTGGCATCACTCATGTCATCACTTTATGCACAGTCAATTACGGTGTCTAATACGGAGTTTAATCCACAAAATGCAAACAACGTAGTTCTTACAGACGCTGACGTTCAAATTACCAACAACGCTTCATTTGATGTTACCGGCGGTACTGTTGCCTGCGCTACTCAGGATCCACAATACACGCGTGATCAGAGCTACTTCCAAATCCTCGACCTCAATGATTTCTCTGAAATCAACGGCGATTTTTTGATCAGTGAGTTCTTATTAGGTGTGGAAAACGTTAGTGGAAACTACGACATCCACGTTGCTGTATGGGAGCTTGACGGCGACTTTACCTTAGACAACGTTACCCTTCTGGGTGAGCAGGAGTACACTATTACTCCGGGCGAGATCGGCGGAACTGTTACTGTTGAGTTCGATGATGAAATTATTGCCCCTTTTGGCAGCCAGCTCGTTGCTGAAATCAGACTTTCTGATGGTGCTGAAACTCAGCTCGCCTTCTTCGCCGGATCAAACAGTGCAGGCCTTAACGGCAACGTTTATATCCTTGCTGCAGACGGATGTGATATTAATACACCAACAACAATGGCCTCAATTGGTTTCCCTGATGTACACATCATCATGGCTCTCGGCGGTGAAGTTGCAGAAGCTCCTGAGCTGGGCGAATTCTCTCTGCTTACCCCTGCAAACAACGCTGAAGTTGAAGTAACTGGTGGCAGTGATGAAGTCGTAGAAATTACATGGGAAGCCTCAGCTGACGCTGAAATGTACATCTGGCATGCTGATTTCCCCGGCTCTGATTTCTCTGAGCCACTTCTTTCTTTCGAATCAGATGACGACGGTGCAGCAACTTCACTTTCATTAACTGAAGATTCAATCGATGCACTTCTCGGAAGCCTTGGTGTTGAGCCGGGCGGCGAAGTAACCCTCGAGTGGACTGTAGAAGCTTCAGCTTCCGGCTTCCAGACACGCTTTGCTAACGAAGTGTGGACAGTAACTCTGGTTCGCGACGTTCTTTCAAGCGTTGATCCTACCACAGGTCTCCCAACCGCTTTCGCTCTCGACCAAAACTACCCGAACCCGTTCAACCCAACTACCAACATCAGCTTCACTCTTCCTGAGGCTTCTGATGTAACGGTTGAGGTTTTCAACGTTCAGGGTCAGCGTGTTGCAACACTCGTTAACAACGTACTCAGCGCCGGACAGCACACCGTTGCTTTCGATGCTACCAACCTTTCAAGCGGTATCTACCTCTATCGTATGACCGCCGGCAGCTTTACCCAAACGAACAAAATGATGCTCGTTAAGTAAGCTTCCACCTGATGAGTTTTTAAAATTCTCATCAACCAATCTCAGGCCCGGTTCAGCAATGAACCGGGCTTTTTTATTGGGCTGGAATTTTTTGTGGGCTGATAAACAAACAACAATAAGATTAAATATTTCAATGACCTATACATCCACCTGTAGGGACAGGGCATGCCCTGTCCCTACAGGATATCATGAAAACTGGCAGCATAAAACATCGTGCATACAAACCAACTACCAAATGTTTAGCTTTTGATCATTTCACCATACCACCAAAGAACAAACATTCCCCTGAAACAAAAACCTCTTCATCCGGTTTATACAGTGGCTATAAATCGTTATCATTAATGATGACTCAAACCAGATCTTTAACTACCCTTACCTTGCGCATTTCAGGCATTCTGCTGATTTCCGGCTTACTCCTATTGATGGGATTTCCTGTGTCTCCGGCCAATGCACAGTCGCCGCTTGTTAGTCAGGATAAAAGCGAATCGATTATCAATTTTCTGAATCTCACTACGTCACCGCTGCAGGATGATGATGATGACGACGAAGAAGATGAAGATGAGGACGAGGAAGAAGTTGATGAACGCCTGCTCTGGGATCAGGAACCCATTTTCTTTGATGAAAACGGAAACGTCGTGGAGGATGGTGATTTCGTACGGGGTTTAATTTCCACCTTTTATGATAATCTCGAAGCCGGGGTTTTTGTCGGTGATGATTTTAGCATTCCCGAACCGAAAGAGATTCAGGAAATAAACGTGTTTGGCTTTACGCTCAACCAGACTTTAGCAGAAGATTACAACAGCGTGGTCATTTATATTTATGAGGATGATGAAGGCGTACCATCCGGTCATCCCATGGATGCGCCCGAAGACGCCACGCACGTCTGGAGCCTCGAATTTGATATTATGGTAAACGGATCACTGAATCCGGCACTTGACCCTGATGGCATTGAAGACGGCTTCCTGCTTATTGATCTGCGTGAAATTGACGAAACAGTAATTCTGCCGCAGGGCAC
>PXAI01000397.1 GCA_003567135.1 Balneolia bacterium
CCGAGCAGCCCCGGAAATGTGGTGCCGGTCAGCGAAGTTGCGGATCGCCCCGTTGGCCAGGTTGTGATTGGCTCATCAGCCAATCCGGGACTGCGGGATTTCTGGGTCGTGGGCGAAATTGTGAACGGAAAAATGTGTGATCCCGATGTTTCGTTTGATATCAACCCATCCTCAAGACAAGTTATTCAGAATCTGGGCCAGTACGATTCAATTCTAAAACTGATTAAAGCCGGGGGAAGATTCCATCAATCCGGTTGTCTGGGCTGTATCGGAATGGGACAGGCACCGGCATCCGACCAGATCAGCCTGCGAACTATGCCAAGAAATTTCAAAGGGCGATCAGGTACGGCCGATGATCAGGTTTATCTGTGTAGTCCCGAAACGGCCGCCGCCGCCGCATTGACCGGTAAAATCACTGATCCCCGCGAGCTGGAAAAGCTTTATAATTTAAAGCACCCAAAATTCAGCTATCCGGATGAGGAGCTTATCAACACGCAAATGCTCATCAGGCCGCCAAATGACGGCAGTGATGTAAAGCTGGTGAAAGGGCCTAATATCGCCGATTTCCCGGATTTCGATGAGCTGAAAAGTGACTACAGCATACCGGTAATTTTTAAGGTGAGTGACAATATCTCTACGGATGAAATTATGCCGGCGGGCGCAAAAGTGCTGCCATTCCGGAGTAACATACCGGGCATCAGCGATTTTGTGTACTATCAGATGGATGAAACCTTTTCGCGCCGTGCAGCCGATGCCCGCGATAAACAAGGTGGTTTTGTTGTTGTCGGCGGCAATAACTACGCGCAGGGATCAAGCCGTGAACATGCGGCGATTGCTCCGCGCTATCTGGGTCAGGTTGCCGTGCTGGCAAAAAACTACGCCCGAATCGGTTGGCAGAACCTGGTGAACTTTGGCATCGTGCCGCTCGAGTTCAAAAACCCTAAGGATTACGATGAAATCAACCAGGGCGATATGCTTGAGATTAAGGGTATGAGGGAAGCATTGAGTAAAGGAAACCCCGTGGTTCTCATCAACAGCACGCGGAATAAAAAAATCGAATGCACACACTCAATGAGCAAGCGTCAGGTGGAAATCATACTCAGCGGCGGGATTATCAACCATTTCAGGAAAAGCTGATCTTCGCCGGCTCTGGCTAAACTCTGGTACCGATCACGATCTGAGGCGTTCCGCTTGTTACCAGCGGCGCCAGCGCATTCTGAATACAGGAAGTGCAGTTATTCAGACTCAGGGGCTTTACATTACAACTGTACCGTGATTCCGCACGCAGCAGATCGCCCTGAAAGAGTCCGGTTGCGGCCCACTGAACAGGTGAATTAACAAGCGTGGAAATGATGTACACTTTGCTGTTTTCATCATCACCCGAGCAAAACTTATTTACCAGCGCTTTGGTCTCTTCAGTCGGCTGCGTTTTTCCACAGCCTGCATCGGGATGAAGCAATGTACCGGCCACTTTTTTCAGGGATGCGGCAGATTTCACTTCCGTAACTCCGAGTCCGCGCTTTACCGCCATTCCGCGGAGCGTTCCGTCAAACGGAATTCCGTTAGCCGTTAGCGTGTCCCTGAACTTCGGCGATTCGGATATGTCGCCGCTACGGGCTTTTTCCACGTGAACAAAAGCCATCAGATCGGGTTCATCGAATCTTGGAAACGTGTGAATGACCGGACGAAACCCATATTGTACAATGGTAAAGGATAGCAGGTTCAGAAAAAGTCCGGTGCGTATGTAGATAGATGCGTCGTTCAGCCGGCGATTTTGATCCGGGGTAAGTTCATTCCTGTTCAGGGATACTTCCAGTACGCCGGACCGGTATTTAAAATTGCTGCCGCTGGTTACATCAAACTCGTTAAGCTTATCCAGCACTTTCGCCACAAATAACTGAAGTTTTTCGGACGGGCTTTTTTGCCGCAGCAGTGTTTTGTTATATGTTTTTACTCTGTTTTCCATGATCGCAGATTTTCATGGCATCAGATAAAAATGATTAGTTACCGTTTGCAAATACGTCTTCGCCTGACTTCTGGCGTGCTGTAAGCGAGAAGAAAACTTCCAGCTCCTCATGTGCGCGGATCAGTCCGAAGAGAGCGCTCGGGGGATCAATCCCGAAATCTTTCATGTTGATTACTTTTGATCCCTTGAGGGTAAAATGATTTTCCTCGCAGGGCTCGATATCCACCATCAGCGTCACGTCTTTGCCTGTACCGGCTACGGTTAACAGCCCTTCCACTTCAAGCTGGAAAGGATGGCAGTCCGGGCCAAGGTTGGTTTTCAACGTCGAGTTGTAATACTCAAACTGAATTTCCGGGTAATCATCGGCCTTAAGTGCGCGAAAGAAATCGCGGTTCATCTGGCGGCGGCCGCAATCAAACTGCCAGACCGGAATATTCACCTTTACGCTACCATTTCCGTTGGTGGTCAGGTCTTCGGGCGAATCAATCTCTTGGGCGGCAGCCCCCACATTCGCATAACCAACTATCTCGCCCGCAACGCAGTGAATATCGTGTACGGTAGATGATCCTTCGATCCAGATCCTGCTCCGGTCTTCAATCAGCTCAATATCTATCTGAGCCAAAGCCGGGAAGGCGATGAAAAGTAAGGGAAGAATCAGAATGTATTTTGAGAGTTGACGTACCATGAGGTGCTCCGTTTTGGGTTTCGGGAGCCTTTTGGGTGCTCCCGTTTCGTCATCAGATTTTGTTATTGCGCAACCAGAACGAGATTGTAATGAATTTCAATTTCCTCAGATGCGCGTACGGTGCCAAGCATGGCCGAAGGACGATCGATACCAAAGTCGCTGAACAGGAGTTCTTTCACGCCTGACAGAACGATGCTTCCATCATCTTTGAGTTCCGCCTTGGTCGTAAAGCTGACTTCCTTATCTGCTCCGGCAGCATTTATGACTCCGCTTACCGATACATTGTAAACATTTGCATCTGAATCAGCAACTTCTGCGCCATTTAGGGTGAAGTAAATTTTCGGGTGATCATCTTCCTTCAAATAGCTGGAGATATTGCGGTTCATTCTGCGGCTGTCTGATTCAATCTTGCTTACATCCACACTGAATGTTGTGAGGTCGAACGCCGTGCCGTTTCCGTTTTCAAGAGCGTCCAGGTTGATGGCGAATGTACCATCGATAAGGTTAACATCAGCATCCCAGCTTCCGACGGTGGAGCCGCCTTCGATGGTCATGGTGCTTTTGTCGTTGTCGAGCGTGAAGGTTTTGGCATCCTGTGCGTTTGCCATAAACGGCAGCGTGATCAGGAGTAAGGTAATGGCTAAGAGTTTCATGGAATTAATTTCTTGGGGTTAATTAAAATCCTGCCGGCTTGCGTCCGGCAGGATCTGAATTGTTTTTCAGTTTAGAAGCTGATTACAGCTTCGAGCATTATTCCGTTGAATTTTGCATCCCGGAAAACCGAGCCTGCATTGTATCCATCGTAAGTTTGGTGCACATACTCAAGTTTAGCAAGTACGTTTTTGGTAAGGAACCAACCACCACCAACATTGATTCTGGAGATATCTACGTCTTCGCCCTGGTTGGTTTCAGCAGATACGTGGTTGTAACGGCCGCCGAGGTAAAAGTTCTCATTTTCGCCGAAACGGTAGAGGAGCTCGCCCATGTACTGATTAGCAGTTCTTCTGTCGGCTTCTGCCGTTGCTTTGCCGCTGGCAGTTTCAAAGATTCCGAAGAACTCAAGGCCGCCGTATTTAACGAAGGGGTTAATCATGATAGCAGTAAGCTCATTGGCGAAACCAGGGTCGAATCTTGGGATTCTGAACTCGCTTGAGTTTTCAGTGAGGATGTTGTAGTAACGTGATCCTGCACGGTCGCCGGCATACAGATAGGTGCGCTGGCTCTGGCCGGTGTGATAGACAGAACCGGTAAGGCGGAAGCGGAAGTCATCTGTAATCTGGCGGTCGAAGCCAAGTTTACCAAGCAGGGAAACGTGTGTCTGGAGCTGCCCTTCAGGAGCATCAACTACCGACTGGTTCAGTTTACCGTTTGTAAGGCCGGCCATTGCAAGCCATCCGTTGTTCTGGTAGTACACTTCGGCACCAACTTCTGTGGTGAACGCATCCATAATCGGGTTGCCCACGAACGGGTTGAAGATGGTTTGCGCGTTATCGCTGCGGCGGAAGTGGGCATCACCGTAGTTATTCTGCATGTGACCCACTTTAATGGTTACATGATCCATGATATCATCCGCAAATCCTTCCTGAATGAAGTCCAGGCGGTCGATCTGGAGATATCCACCCTTAACATAAGGCTGCGAGTGGTGGCGTGATGATAGATATGTACGAAGGTGCATTCTCATACCACGGTAGAGCTGAACATCAATATCAAGGTTTGATGTAGCCAGGTTGAAGTTCGGGCCGATTTCGAAGATATCAACGGCGCCGCTGTTCTCGTGATCGAGCCACTGGAACTGAAGGGTGTTTGATCCGCCGATACGAACATTGAGTCCGTCGAATTCAACATCCGTTTCTTTTGGCGTTTCAAAAACGTTAAGGCCGGTTTGATCCTGTGCCCTGTGGTACTGAAGATCGCGTGACTGCTGTGCTTCAGCGCTGATTGTCATCATGGATACCATAAAAACAACCACTAATAATTTTGTAATAATTGTGTTTTTCATTGTTCTGTCAAATTTTGTTGGAATCAAGAGTTGGTTAAAAATTCGTTGGCTGGTATGTAAATAAATGATCAGCCGATCAACACCCATAGTTTAAGGGTATTGGCAAAAACTGTCTGTAGGGCAGAACCACATACAGTTTGTAGGGGAATTGACTACATAGAAGATGAACCTGTCTTTTAACTTCCGAAAAAAAAGGGGGGGGGAATTCAGAATTCATTAATTCAGAGTTCAGAATTGGCTTGCGCACGTGGTTTTGACCAAAAGCATCGACTTTTTGTTCCCTCTCGTCTGTGCGGATGCTGGCGCATCCGCACAAAAGGTAACGACGACTTTTTTTCTGAAGATCGCAGCACTAATTACATTGGTTACAATTCAATCACCATACCAAATGCGCTCAGAATGAAATTGGGGATTCTCAATAAAATGCTGTTAATTTATAGCCATCAATTACCACACAAAATCGCGTCTGTTTACAAACCCATTTTACTATGAAGAAGATACTTACTGCTTTTGCTTTCACATTCCTGATCGTTGCGCTGAATAATTCATACGCTCAAACTACCATTGGCGCCTCGTATGAAATCCGCTCTGAAGATCCCACCACAGGATTCGGTCTCCACGTTGAACGTGACTTTTTGCCTCTGCCGCTTTTAGGCATATCCGGCCGTTTACACTTCAGCTATTTTTCTGAGGATCAGACCCGTTCCGAACCGGGCCTCGATATCTCCATTGATGACCGCAGTATTGATGTTGGCCTTACCGCTATCGCATCCGTAAACCTGGCGGTGGTCGCACCCTATGCAGGGGTTGGAATCGGGATGGAGTTCTTCACGCGCGATCTGAGCCTTACCGGCAGCGGTACGCCTGAAGTGGGAATTTCCGATGGAGATGACAGCGGATTATTTTACTACGGAATGATTGGCCTCGGAATCAGCGCCATCCCCGTAGTTCGCCCTTTTGTTGAGTACAGATACCGCGGCGTAACCTCAACGGATTACATGCCCAGCAAATACGGCACGTGGGCGTTTGGTCTGAAACTCCGCTTCTAACCGCTGTGCTCAGTTAACGGAAATCAGCCGCCAGGTCTGAATTCCAAGTGCTCCGGTGGTAATCTCCAGCTCAACAGATTCTGTTTTCTGGGGATGATCACCGACGTAATCATTTAACCTGATTTTTACCGGATTCTGAAGCCGTTCATGGGATGCTGTAATTCCGTGAACGGTTTTTCCTCCCCGCACAAGCGAAGTCGTCCGGATCTCCGCAATTTCAATCCTGTCTGTAAACTGATGCTGTCCGCTTTTCACGGCATCGTTCAGGTAGAGCACCGTACCAAATGCGTGCAGGGTGATGAAGATCAGGACTCCCAAAAACGGCAGCATTCTATTTTTGATGATCGTTGACGAAGCCGCTTTCCGGCACATCAGCCAGATAAAAGCGAGTGGCAACGCCAGCACCAGTGCCGGTATTATTGCCGGATTGTAGCTGACCACATTCTGCGTGATCCCCATACCAGCCAAAAGCGCAAACGTCCCCGCAAGAAAACCAATGGTGATATCGGGCTTGTTGTGCCCATCCATGAAAAGGGTGACATCCCCGTGGCGGAAAGCCCAGAATACCATGAGCAAAACCGGCCAGACAGCGGCAACTCCGGCCAGAATCGTAATCTGATCCCTAAAAACAAACATGCCGAACAGGAACGCGACTCCAACCCCGTTAATCGCCATCGAAAGCGGCGTGTTTCTCATAATCCGGGGTTAAGGGTTGATCAGAATGGTTTAAAGATGGCAAGCCAGGTAGCCAGTGCGCCCAGCAAAGGCAGGATCAGCATAAGCAGTTTGGCGGATTGCGGCACCTTGTAAGGCAATACGATCGCGGCACCAAAAAGAGCCCATATCAGCAGTTTTGCCCAAACCCAGCCCTCAAAGTCGGATGGCTTAATACCCCACTGAATGAGAATCCAAAGCCCGGCAATCAGAATGATCAGCAATGATACCCCGTGAATAATAGAAAGAGGAACGCGCCACGGATTATCGGCCTTGGTTCCACCCCCGATAACGTGCATAACCGTAGCGCCCAGCGCGGTAAACATAAAAAGTACAGCAACAATGTGAAGTAGCTTCAAAGCAAGATAGTCCATAGTAGTAAAATTGGTATCAGTTGAGGTATTAAGACGACCAAAGATAGTAAATCCCCGGGATATGTGGGGAAGGGGGATTTGAAGATTGTTTGTTTGGCTATGCACTCCCCCGGCCCGTCGTCAAGATGGTAATCCATAGCACAATATGAACTCGGGCCATTTTGATGCATGTCTTTCGCTTTGCTACAGACGTGTTGATCCATCCGGAGCAAGTTCTGCGATCAGCGATCATCTCCAAGTCCGAAAAAATCTGAAATCGCTAATCGCACGTCGCAAATCTTAAATCCCCACCCCCACCCCCCCATCATCAATAGAGCGTAATCAATAATCAATCACATTCCCGTAGCAGATTGTTCACCGTATCGCTATTATTTAGCAAACACGCATGTAACGATTTCGCTATGAAGCATCTTTCTTCTGTTCTTGAGGGTATTAAGGTTACCGAGCTGGCCGGGGTTCTCGCGGGGCCTTCGGTTGGGATGTTTCTGGCTGAGTGCGGCGCTGAGGTAATTAAAGTGGAGCCACCAGGCCGCGGTGATGTCACCCGTACGTGGAAACTTGCTTCTGAGCCTTCCGGTACCACGCTGAGCAGCTACTTTTGTTCGGTCAACTGGGGGAAGTCATCCCGCATAATTGATCTTAAATCTGATGCCGGCAGGGAGGAATGCTATCGCCTTACTGACGATTCCGACATCGTTCTGGTTAGCTACAAGCCGGGTGATGACAAAAAGCTGGGCATGGATTATGAAACGCTGAAAGCAGGAAATCCCCGGTTAATATATGGAGCAGTTACCGGCTTTGGGGCGGATGTCGACCGGGCAGCTTATGATGCGGTTGTTCAGGCGGAGTCGGGTTTTATGCACATCAACGGCACGGCGGAAAGCGGTCCGCTCAAACTTCCGGTCGCGCTCATGGATCTGCTGGCGGCGCATCTGCTGAAAGAAAAAATCCTACTGGCAATGCTGCACCGCGAACGAACCGGGCAGGGATCCAAGGTTGAGGTTTCTCTGATTGAGGCCGCCCTCTCTTCGCTTGCCAATCAGGGAAGCGCATGGCTGGTTGCCGGATCAAATCCGGAGCCGATTGGTTCGGAGCATCCGCATATTTATCCGTATGGCTCCGTTTTTGAAACGGCCGACGGAAAGAAAGTTCTGCTTGCCATCGGTAACGATTATGAATTCGCCCGGCTCACGAAAACCCTGGATAAACCTGAACTCGCTGATGACCCGCGATTTTCCACCAATCCCCAAAGATCATTAAACAGAAATGCTCTGAAAGAGATTCTGAGCGATTTATTCAATAAAGTTGCTGACGGCGACAAACTCCTTGCCACAATTCATGAAAACCGCGTGCCGGCCGGCGCTCTTTTGAATATTTCCGAGGCGTGCGAAAAGTACCGCCGAAGCGAATGGTTTAGCGCAGAGACCAAAGCTTACGGAGCGATCAGGGGAATACCGGGAATCAGCTTTGGCGAATTTACCAGAAAACTGTCGCCACCGCCTGAACTCGGCGGAAAAATCAGATAAACGTATCCCACTGACGGTCATGAGGTTAGACACAGCTGCGGGATTGTAAATCCTATATACAACTATGTATATTTGTTATGTAATTTAGCAGAATCATAATAATCAAATTAAAAATCTATGTTTGTTTGCTATTGATCTTAAAATTTTTAGTTTACACTCGTTAAATTTAACCGTAACCAAACTATGATTTTATGATTCGCACCTGTTACGAAAGCACATTCAAATACGCTTCATATCTTCTTTTATCAACACTTTTTCTGCTTTTTTCTCCTTTTCAGATGGTTTCGCCATCCGCATCAGAAGCATCAGCAGCAATAACTCAGGATAACGATGAGCCTTCGCTGCATGTAGGCGGCGCGCTTCGTTACAATCTCATACTGAACAGCTACGAAAGCGACATGGACGCTAACAGCGGCCAGTTTACGCTGGATACCTGGCGTATTAACGTTGTTTACGATAATCCCGGTGGAATAGGCCTGAACTTTGAGTACCGTTTCTATCCCACTTTTGGAACACATTTCATCAAGCAGGGCTGGCTCGAATACGACTTCTCCGAGCGAACGCAGGTTCAACTTGGTGTAACGCAGGTTCCTTTTGGTAACCTTCAGTATAATTCCAACAACTGGTGGTTCAGCCTCCCCTACTATGTCGGGCTCGAGGATGATCACGATATGGGTCTGAAGCTGACGCACACCACAGATAATTTCCAGCTTGATGCCGCTTACTTTTACCAGCCGGAGCCTGAAGGGGTCGTCAACGGAGCGGGGTCATTTGGAACCGGCGGAGCGGGTCGCTACAGCTACGACGTCATTCCGGGTGGAGCAGCCAGCCTCACCGAGCGGAACCAGTTCAACCTTCGATATGCGCATTTTCTCGGAGCCAGTGAAATTGGCGCTTCCGTACAGCTGGGACAGCTTTACAACACCGTAACCGATGAGTTCAGCGGTCGCTATGCTTTTGCTGTTCACGGAGATTTCAACGTTGGCAACTTCAACATCAAGCCGCAGTTCCTGTATTACAGTATGGATGCGGAAGATGACACCGGAAACGAGCTTAGCACCGTAAATATGGGTGCTTACGGTATTCCGTACGAAGTTTCGACCGAAGCCTGGATTGCCACCCTTGGCCTGGCTTATTCGCACGATGTTGACTGGGGTCCGATTACCAACATTACGTTTTACAATGACTTCAGCTACATGGAGAATACCGTTGGTGATGGCACAACCAATCTTGCCGATGGTTCCACGCTTACGCTGGATAACAACTTCCAGGAAACCATCCAGAATATTACCGGATTTCTGGTTTCCGCAGGACCGGTATTCACCTACTTCGATATTGCTCAGGGGATTAACCATCCGTGGCTAACCGACGCCTTTGGAACCGGAGTTGGCCCCGGACATGAAGATCTTGGGATGGGCGATTCTGAGTACAACATCCGGTTTAATATCAACATCGGCTTTTATTTCTAATGAGCTGAATATCATTCCGGCAGGATAGTTAATGGGGATCACATCCCCATTAACTATTTTCTTCGACTGACTTCTGACCGGACATCTGCTAATTAATCATACAACATTGCGGAAAGAATAAATGAGTAAATCGACACAACCACCTGAACAGAAAAAAAGGAAAAAACCGAAATTCTTGCTGCATGGCCCGGTATTCTGGCCATCCGTTATCCTTATCCTGATCCTTATTGTGGGTACCATAGTGTTAGGCGATACGGCCGAAACGTGGTTTAACGACGTAAGAGTAGGAATTACGGATTCAGCAAGCTGGCTGTTTGTAGCCGGCGTGAACATCTTTATAGGATTCGCGCTCTTTTTTGCATTCGGTAAGTACGGAAAAATTCGACTGGGCGGCGAGAAAGCCAAACCCGACTTCAGCACGATGGCCTGGTTTGCCATGTTGTTTAGTGCCGGAATGGGTATCGGCCTGATGTTTTTTGCCGTAGCTGAACCCATGTGGCACATTCTTTATCCGCCGCATGCAGAGGTTGGCACAATTGAAGCCACCCGCGACGCCATGGGCGTTACGTTTTTGCACTGGGGATTGCACGCCTGGGCCGTTTACGCAATTGTAGGCCTTGCGCTTGGATTTTTTGCCTTTAACCGGAAACTTCCGCTTTCATTCCGCTCTGTGTTTTATCCCATACTGGGAGATCGTATCGAAGGATGGATCGGTGATGTGATTGATATCATCGCCGTACTGGCCACATTGTTTGGGCTTGCAACCTCGCTTGGCCTCGGAGCCGCGCAGGCCGGTGCGGGTATGGAGTATGTATTCGGATTTGAAAATTCGGACATGCTTCAGGTTATCATCATTGTAGTTGTTACGATGGTGGCTGTAGTTTCGGTAGTACTCGGGGTTGAAAAAGGTGTTAAAGTTCTTTCCGAGTTTAATATCTACCTTGCCGGGTTATTCCTTCTGTTTATCCTTATCATTGGGCCCACGCTTTACATTCTGGGATCTTATGTGCAAAACATCGGATACTATTTCCAGAATTTCTTCAGTTATGCCACCTGGACTCAGGTTTATGAAGAGGATGGCGGATTTATGAGTACCTGGACCGTCTTTTACTGGGCCTGGTGGATTTCCTGGTCGCCTTA
>PXAI01000206.1 GCA_003567135.1 Balneolia bacterium
AAACAATAGGCAAAGGAGAAAATCCTTACAAAGTTTTTTGTAAAAATTTCTGAGGAAGGAAACCGCAGAGGGCGCAGAGGAATGCGCAGAATTGCGCAGAGGAAGAAAAAAGTAACCGTGAAGGTCACGACAAAAACAGTGAAGTTTCACAAAGAAAAAAAACTCTGCGAAACTCTGCGTTTAACTCCTATAACTCTGTGGTTAACCCGGCAGGTTTATGTCACTTCTTCTAAAACTTCGGAAGGCGTTTTTTTGTAGTATTCGCGGAACGAGTAGCTGAAGTATGTGAGGCTGTTGAATCCGACGGCGTAGGCTACTTCGGAGATGTTGTGCTCGCCGGATTTCAGTAACTCGAGGGATTTTTCCATGCGGTATTGTTTCATCAACTCGTTCGGGGTGAGCCCGGCGGAAACTTTGGTTTTTCTGTAAAGATTGCTTCGGTTGATGTTCAGTTTAGCGGCTAAATCGGAAACGCTGAAGTCGGGATTCATATACGACTGGGCAAGCACTGCTTTGACTTTGTTCAGGAAGGAATCATCCCCGTTTTTTCCGTTCTGTGGGATTTTTGTATTGATTTGGCGGGTTAAGAACTCTCTGAGTCTGAGCCGGGAGCGAAGCAGGTTTTCTATTCTGGAAATTAAAATTTCAGGATCAAACGGTTTGGTCAGGTATGCGTCTCCGCCCACTTCATATCCGCTGATTTCGCTGGCGCGCGAAGCTTTGGCGGTAAGAAATATTACCGGAACAGAGGCGGTATCAGGATTATTTTTCAGATGCTGATTGAACGTAAATCCATCCATCTGCGGCATCATGATATCGGCAATAATTAAATCCGGAGTGGCCTGCCGGATTTTTTCCAGTGCTTCCATGCCGTTGGCAGCTTCGGTCACGGTCCAGCGTTCAGAAACCACGCGTTTAATGAAAATCCGCATCTCCGGATTATCCTCAACGAGTAAAATGACGGGCTCATCTTTTTTATGTGCCGGTTTTCCGGATCTGCGTTTTTGAGATTTCTTATCCGATGACAATTTTCTTTTCAGCTGTTCCTCATCAAGTTGACGCCCGCGCTGGATTTCCTCTTCGGTGAAATGCGAATATCCGTTTTTTAACGTGATGGTCATCGTTGTTCCGGAACCTTCTCCGGGGGATTCGGCGTAAATAACTCCCTGATGAGCTAAAACGTAATCCCGCGCCAGCGATAATCCGATCCCCGATCCCTCATGAATTCTGGAAACGGAATTGTCGGCCTGATAAAAGCGTTCAAAAATTTTGGTGAGCTCTTTCTGTGAAATTCCGATACCGCTGTCGGATACTTTGATATGGGTGGCGTCATTTTCTGTACTGACAGTAACCATGACATTGCCGCCATCGGGCGTGAATTTTACGGCATTGGAGATAAGATTACTGATGATCTGCTGAAGCTTTTCCGGATCTGCATAGACCGTTTGATCACTGTTTTGAAGCTCAAGATTCAGCTCAAGTGACCGCGTTATCACAACCGGCCTGAACAGCTCCAGGATTTTTTCCAGAAAGGGCTTAAGGCGGATTTCCTGTACTGACAATTTCAGTCCGGAGTTGTCCAGCTGGGTGAGTTCAAGGGTTTGGTTGATGAGCTGCCTGAGTCGTTCAGCATTGTTGAGAACCATGCGAAGTTCCTGTTCGATATGCTTTACCTCAAGCGTGTTACCGTTTGAAAGTATGTGCTGAACCGGACCCTTAATAAGCGTTAATGGAGTACGGAATTCGTGGCTGATGTTGGCGAAAAAGCGTGTTTTTGCCTGATTGAGCTCCTTTAATTCTTCCGCCTGTTTTGCAGTTCTTTCCATTTCAAGGCTCAGCATTTCTGTTTGCTGATCCACTTTTTCCTGCAATAGCTTTTCGTTTTTCTCAAGTTTGCGGATACGAAGCCTGAATCCGGAGTATATCAGCAGAATAATAGCGATGATCACCAGTGCCCGAAACCAGCTTGTTTCATAAAACCAGGGGCTGATCGTAATAGTCATGCGGGCGGGTTCACTGCTCCAGCTGCCCAGGTGATTACTGCCGATGACTTCAAAAGTGTACGTTCCGGGCGGAATATTTGTGTATGCCGTACTCCGGCGGTTTCCGGCATCAATCCAGGAGTCGTTGAAACCGGCGAGGCGATATTTAAAACGGTTTTTCTGCGGAGCCGTCATGCTCAGGCTGGTGAACGAGAATTCGAAATCGCGCTTATCTTTAGCGAGTTTTATCTGCGGAGATGACGCGTCAATTTTGTTGATGCCGCCAACCAGAACCTGATCAACCTCAACTTTTGGCGGACGGTTCTGCGAAAGCAGGGTATCAGGATGAAACGTAACCAGGCCGTCCTGCGTAGGCAGCCAGATTCGTCCGTCGGAGGCAAGAATTCCGGCAGGCTGCATGCCTCCGTTGCCCTCGCTGTTTCGCATTCCGTCGCTCTCATTAAACGTTGTGCCGTTCAGCCTCGAAGTTTCTCCACGGTGATAGGCTTCAAGGTCAGTATAAGGCACTGTGTAAATCCCCTGATTCGTATTCAGCCAAAAACGGCGGTTCTTATCTTTCAGAATGATGTGAACCGTGAAATTGGGAAGGCCGGACGCCGTTCTGTATTTGGTGATGTCATCCGGACTAAACGCGCCGTTCACAACGGGTAACCGGTACATGCCGATATCCTCAGTGCCGATCCACATCACATAGGTGTCCGGTTCTGAAGATTCGGTAATGTGAATCGACCGGATAATATCACTCGGATAACCATCTTCAGTGCTCAGTTTAACCACGCGGCCGTTTTTGTAGTTGATGAGCCCGTCGCCGTTGCTGCCCATCCACAAACTTCCATCCGGGGCGGTTTTGAAAAAGCGAACCGGGTGGCCTGATATGTCAAGCTGATCCCACTGGCCCTCCGTTTTCCGGAATACGCCCTCACTCGTTCCGATCCACAGCCGGTTGCTGTTATCCTCATAAATGCTGAATATCTGTTCACCCGAAAACCGGGGATCAGAAATCTTCCCCGAAAACACTTCGCTTTCTGCGGTGAGCTCAAATAAACCTCCGCCAAGTAGTCCTGCCAGTATACTGTCATCAGAACGCTGGAATAAAGACCAGACGTAAGCAACATTATCAGGACGATCCAAAGCGGGAGCATCGGTAACGCGAAAGTTTTCAATCGTTGCCAGGCCGTCGCCGTGTGTGCCCGCCCAAATCGTGCCATTTTGATCTTCCATCACCGCATAAATATTCTGGCCGGGTATGCCTTCAGGAGTGCTGAACGTAGTGAAATGATTGGGTTTCATCCTGAGCAGCTTGCCTCCGTTTGTACCGGCCCAGAAATTGCCTTCTGAATCAAACCGGTAGCCGCCAAACTCGCTGTCAATTTGAAGAATCTCCCGCTCATTTTTCCAGATTCGTGATCTTGAGATGATCCGGAAGTGGCCGTCAGGACCGATGATAAACGGGTCGAAAAAAGTGTAAGCCTCTCCGGCGCTCTCGCTGAAATGATTCAGCCGGTCGTTATCTGCATAGTAAAAACCGTTTTCGTAGCTGGCTATCCAAACTCGTCCATGCTGATCCTGCCCGATATGTGTTGGGCCTTCTGATATTTCGTCAAGAACGCTGAATGTGCTCAGGCTGTCATTTTTGAAATGATGTATGGTTAATCCGGTTCCAATCCAGATGGTTCCCTCATCGTCTTCATGAAAGGGGAGGAAATCTGTTCGGTATCGCTTCATGATAAAACGTGTTTCTCCCTCCTTATAGCGGTATACGTTTCCCGAATCAGCATCTGAGTACCACACGGCGCCAGAACTTTCCACAAATATCCGGTCGATATTACCTCTGATCAGATTCTCCCGAAAAGGCTTGATCTGATCCCCGTTTACAAAACTGATTCCCTCATCGGCACCAATCCATACTTCTCCGTTCTGATCTGTATAGATTTTAGATGCATACCGGCCGTTAAGCCCGTCTTCGTTCGTCATCCTTTGGAATCTGCCTTCATGGAACCTAAACAGATCCGATTGTTCAGATTTCAGCCAAAGTGTACCATCGGATGCTTCAGCAATCCCGTTAAGTCTGTTTGAAAGCAGGGCAGGATAGTTTTCGCGCTGGTAGGTCTTAAATCTGATTCCGTCAAAACGAACAAGGCCATCCGGAGAAACCATCCACAGAAAACCAGTCTTACTCTGAATAATTTTGCCAAGGTTGTTAACCGGTAATCCGTCATTGGCAGTCCATATATCTGTGATAAACTTTCGGTCGGGATTGTCTGATGCCAAAATGGTATCAGAAAAAAGAGCAAGCAGGATCAGAGCCACAGAAATCCTGTAGATGACTTTTAAAGAACACGATGTTGCCAGCAGACTTGGCATGACCTGAATACGAGTTAATGGGGTAACGCTCTAAATTTAAAGCATCTAACACTTTTATGCATCAAAATCTATAACATTTGCAACATCATCGATAACCTTCATAATCAGCAGATTGTTATGATTCTCCATTGAATTTATTGTCAGCGATAGTCAGCCAAACACAATCTGAAAAGTTATGATCATGCAGCACCCGGTACCGTTAAGCACCCCCAACCCCAAAATTTACTCAGCATCATTCATTTTTTTGGCATTGATGCTGATTTTTCCCGGCTCGAATACCCTTGCACAAACATCCATTTCAAGCTGGACCGAACTGGCCAACATGACTCTTAATGGTGATTATATACTCACCAGAAATCTGACCAGTTCAGATTCTGATTATGCTGCTATTGCCGGGCCATCTGCTAACGGGGGTGACGGCTGGGAGCCGATTGGAACATCCAGTAATGCGTTCAGGGGTGATTTTGATGGCGGCGGCTATGAAATTCAAGACCTCACGATCAATCGCGGGAATTATGTGGGGTTATTTGGGTGGGTTGAAGACGCTGATATAATAAATGTGACATTATCCGATTTTGATATTACCGGAAATTCATTTGTAGGTTCTGTAGCCGGGTATGCGGCACGTGATGAAATCGCTACGGGATCCAAATTTGAAAACCTGAACGCATCTGGTGTAATAAGTGCTGTGTCCTCAGTGGGTGGGATAGTCGGATATATTAACTTTGGATACATTCAGGATTCTCATACTAATGTGGTGATTAACCTTAGATCCAGTTCGTCTTTTAGTAATGCCGGCGGGCTTGCAGGGTGGGCTTCAAATATAATGTACATACGGTTTTCAAGCGCAACAATGGAGATTACAGGATCGCCAGGTATGCGAATAGGTGGATTGGTTGGCGAATGGTTTCGTAATTCACAAAACGCATTTGGAATTCAAAACTCATTTGCATCCGTATCCATTTTTGGTGTAAGGGAACTTGGTGGATTAGTGGGCGATTCATTTAATTTGCGAATAAGTGATTCCTACGCTACCGGAAATATTTCAGCCTCCGGAACTCCACCCATAGGAAATACGTCGTGTGGCGGATTGGCAGGAAGATCAAATACTACTATAATTCTGAATGCATACTTTGCAGGTGATGTAAACTGTGATGAAGCACGCGGAGCTTTAATTGGGGAAGCTAATTTTACTGATGTTCAGTCAGCATACTGGAATACAGATGGCGACGTTCCAGCCGGCCTTGCAGGTGAAGCCGATTCTGCCACAGATATTAGTGATAGCGGAGGGCTGGATACCTCAGAATTTTACAACGCAGATAATTTCATTGGCTGGAATTTTGGTGATTCAGAAGTTTGGATTTTACCGGATAGTCCTCCATTTCACTTTCCAATTCTTAGAAACAATGAGCAAGATCCCCCTCCGGGATTTGATAACCCGTATGATGGTGGGGACGGATCACCGGGTAACCCGTTTCGAATCGCAAATGCGGAACAGCTTGATGCGGTGCGGTTGGTGCCGGATGGTAATTTTATAGTAATCAATGATATAAATCTGGCAACGTACATTTCACCTGGAAACCCGGGCTGGAATGATGGAGACGGCTGGGAACCCATCGGGGATACCGATACAGGCTTTTCCGGCACATTCGATGGCGACGGCTACGAAATAAGTAACCTGATGATCGATCGCTCATTTCGAAGTGCTCTTTTTGGGGTGGCCGAAGATGGGTTTGAGATTTCCAATCTTACGCTCTCAGATGTTCAAATTTCAGGTTCATCAAGAACGGCATCATTAATTGGAGATGCTGAAAATGGCACGGTAACCAATGTTACGGCAACAGGTAGCCTTAATAATGTGTCTGGCGGCACCTCCGGCGGATTAATCGGAGATGCCAGAGGAGTAATCATAAATGACAGCCATGCCGATGTTACCGTATCAATCAGCGGCAGCCGAAGTTTTATAGGTGGCTTAGTAGGTAATTTGAGAATTGATTCCGAAGTCCATCGCTCCAGTGCAAGGGGTGATGTTACAAATTCAGGAACCGGTACAGGTGGCCTTAGCGGAGCTGCAATAAATGGTTCAGTAATCACCGAATCTTTTGCAACAGGAAATGTAACCGGACAAGATCAAACGGGTGGACTGGTTGGCCAGTTGAATAATGATGCCCATATATCCGACAGCTATGCGGCGGGGCAGGTATCGGTAGGCCCCGGATTTGCGAGGTGCGGCGGATTGGTGGGGCGGGCTAATATAGGCTCTGATATCACCCGAAGCTATGCTTTAGGTGATTGCGACGGCGGGGGTGCCCTTGTTGGAGATACCGGAAGTACTAATCCGGTTGACATGCTGCACAATTATTGGAACAGCGATCTCACATCCAATCCGGGAAATAACTCAGGGGTGGTTACTCTGCCGGATAATGGCCTGACGACCTTCCAAATGTATCAGCAAGCCAGCTTTGATAACTGGGATTTTGATGATGTTTGGCAATTCGGTGCAGACGCTCCGGGCGTTTCATTTCCCACGTTACGAAATAATGTTCAGGATCCCGCACCGGGTTTTGTGGAAAGTGTTTTCGCCAACACAACAAGCCCTTTTGAAATTGAAACGGCCGATCAGTTGTATGCTGTGCGTCTGCATTTAGGCGAAGATTACATTCTAATCAATGATATTGACTTGAATCAGGCACCCTATAACAGCGGTTCGGGATGGGAGCCCATCGGCAATTTATCCACCGGCTTTTCCGGCACTTTTGATGGCAACGGCTACGAAATAAGCAACCTGATGATTGATCGCGCGGCCCGGAGTGCTCTTTTTGGCGTGGCTGAAGATGGGTTTGAAATTTCCAATCTTACGCTTTCGGATGTTGAAATATCAGGATCATCAAGAACGGCATCCCTGATTGGAGATGCTCTTAATGGCACGGTAACCAATGTTACGGCAACAGGTAGTCTGAATAATGTATCGGGCGGAAGCTCTGGCGGATTAATCGGAGATGCCAGAGAGATAATCATAAATGACAGTCATACCGATGTTACTGTATCGGTCAGCGGCAGCCGAAGTTTTATAGGTGGCCTGGTTGGTAATTTGAGAATTGATTCCGAAATCCATCGCTCCAGTGCAAGGGGTGATGTTACAAATTCGGGAACAGGAACAGGTGGCCTTGCCGGAGCTGCAATAAATGGTTCAGTAATCACCGAATCGTTTGCCACAGGAAATGTAACCGGTCAGGATCAGACAGGCGGCCTGGTTGGCCAGTTGAACAACGATGCACATATATCAGACAGCTACGCGACGGGCCATGTTGAGATCGGCCCCGGATTCGGCAGGTGCGGCGGATTAGTAGGCCGTTCCAATTTAGGTTCTGATTTTACCCGAAGCTACGCGCTGGGTGATTGTGACGGGGGCGGTTCACTTGTGGGTGATACCGGAAATAATACTCCCGGTGAATTCTTAGATACCTACTGGAACAGCGACCTCACCTCGAATCCCGGTAATGATTCCGGAGCGTTTACCATACCTGATAATGGCTTGACGACGCTCCAAATGTATCAGCAAGCCAGCTTTGAAAGCTGGGATTTTCATGATGTATGGCAGCTCAGCGCCGATGCTCCGGCCGCATCTTATCCCACGTTGCGAAATAACGCTCAGGCCCCTGCGCCCGGTTTTGTGGAAAGTGTTTTTGCCAACACCGCAAGTCCTTATCAAATAGAAACGGCAGATCATCTAAGCGCCATCCGGGTTTATATGGATGCTGATTATGTAATTATCAGCGATATTGACCTTGGTATTGCGCCTTACAACCAGGGCGATGGGTGGGAACCAATTCCTGATTTTTCCGGTGAACTGGACGGCGGCGGATTCGAAATTCAAAATCTCACCATAAACGGAAACAGAGACCGCGCGGGATTATTCGGGTTCAATTCGGGTACTTTGCGAGACTTTTTGATCGTAGATCCTGACGTAAGCGGGGCTGGAAGCCTTGCAACTACAGAAGGAGTTGGCGCTGTGGCCGGGGTGAATACAGAAGACGGGAATATTTTCAGGGTTGGTGTCACTACTTCAGATCCCGATGATAACACTGTGCGGATTTCCGGCTCAAATGCAAGTGTCGGCGGGATAACAGGTTCAAATAACGACGGGCGAATAGCTCAGTCTTTTAACACAGTTTCTGTATCAGGCGGAAGTGTCGTTGGCGGACTTGCAGGATATATTTCAAGCGCATCCACTGTTGAAGATTCATACAGCCTGGGGAACATCACCGGAGCTTCAAATGTCGGAGGAATTGCGGGTTCTTCTAATGGTTCCGTTGAGCGTTTATACGTGGCCGCTGAAGTTTCAGGTACCGGCGGTGGTATCGGGCCGTTTCGCGGGAATGATCATTTCAGCGGGGCAGAACCATCCGTAAATTCATTCTGGAATACGGATATCGGTCCTCCCGCTGGCAGCAGGGATGCAAACGATACCGGCCTGACGGGCCTCACGACGCCTGAAATGCAGACGCTCTTTTCATTCATAGATGGAGACTGGGATTTTATAGGGTTGGGCTCAGAAGAGGTTTGGGGTTTTAATCACGAAGAGAACAACGGGTTTCCTTTTTTGGCCTGGCAGGAAAACTTTACCCACAATCTGCGAAGCGGAGCGCAGGTGCTTGATCTGACCGTGGAATCCGGCGGAACGCTGAATGATTCGTTTGACCCGGAACAGTTTGAGTACATAGCAACGCTTTCGGGTGATGAGATAACAATAAGTTTTGAACTGGCTCCCGGTGCATCGGCCAACAAAACATCTCCTTTCACAAAAACTGCTGTAAACGGCGAACTGACGATTGAGCTGATCGTAACGGCAGAAGACCAGTCCGCGCAAACGACGTACGAAATTACCTCAACGCGTTTCGCCGGCGGGGATGGATCCGAAGAATCTCCCTGGATTATCGAAAACTGGTTTCACCTCGACAATGTGCGGCTCGAGCGGCATGACAACTTTATACTTGCCAATAATCTGGGGCCCTCAACTGCGGGATATACCGATCTGGTTGCGGATCTTGAAGGTGATCCTGTAGACAACGGATGGCTGCATATTGGAAATTCTGGCAGCCGCTTCAGGGGTACCTTTAATGGCGATGGTTATACCATCGACGGTCTAATTATAGACAGGTCGGGAGTATCCACCGGATTATTCGGGCATATTCGGAACGCGGTTATACAAGATCTGCATCTGACCAACGCGGTAGTTAATGGAAATGTAAATTCCGGAACAATTGCCGGACTGGCAAACTCCAGCAGTATCATTCGTGTATCCGTGGAGATGCAAAATGATATAATAGCAGCAGGCGGGGGATTGATTGGCAGGCTTGAAGATAACAGTGAGATCCTTGATTCCTACAGCACGGGCTCGATCGAAGGAAGCGGAGCTCTTGGTGGTCTCGTAGGGTGGATGTTCGACAGTGTTATAAGTCGCTCTTTTAGTACAGCTTCCGTTCAGGCGTCTGAGAATTCCGGTGGAATCGTCGGGCAAATGCGGGATGATTCCCAGATATACGACAGCTACACCACCGGAGATGTAACCGAAACCTTCGCCGGCGCGTCACGCCTCGGAGGGTTTGCCGGATCGATGTTTGAGAACAGCCAGATTCAGAACTCATACAGCGCAGGCACACATTCGAATGATAATGTCCGTGGATTTGTCGGCACGATGGGTGGTTCCTCTTCGATTTCAGGGAGCTTCTGGAATGAGGAATCCACCGGTACAGATACCGGAGCAAGTACCGGAAGCACTTCGGGCGACGTTGAACTTACAGCACTCACCACTTCCGAAATGCAGGATGTTTTCACATTTTATGATGCCGGCTGGGATTTCCTGGGTGAAGAACTCAACGGGACAGAGGATATCTGGAGCTGGAACCCTGCGATGTTTGACGGCTATCCGTTTCTTTCCTGGCAGGATGATGAAAATAATATTGTGCCGCTAACGGTTACAGCTTTATCTCCGGCGGTAGATGCTGAAGACGTGCCGGTTGATGCTGAAATCACCGCAACGTTTAGTGAAGATATTACCCTTGTCGAGGCCTCAAATATTTCCATGGTCGATGGCGAAAGTGAAGTTGTGCCGATTACGGTTTCAGTGGAAGAGAATGCCCTGATCATAACTCCGGATGGAGGGGATTTAGAGTTTGATACGGAATATACCGTCACCCTGCTTTTTCACGCTGTTCAAAATGATACCGGATTAGAAAACCGGGAGACACAGTGGAGCTTTACCACCACTGATATCTTCTCAGGTGGCGACGGCACCGAAGAAAATCCGTGGCTGGTGGAGACGCCGGAGCAGCTCGATGCCGTAAGGGAAGAACCCGGCGCATGGTATCGCCAGATAGCCGACATTGATATGGAGTTTTTTGGCGATTTCGAACCGATCGGCTTTAGTGAAGAACTTTCTGAACTTGATCCTGCAGAACTCGAAGATCTGTTTACAGGTCAGTATGATGGCGATAATCATACCATCAGTAATCTGAACATCGACCG
>PXAI01000122.1 GCA_003567135.1 Balneolia bacterium
GAGCGGATCGTTGATTTTAGTCCGGGGGCAACATTAATCAGTATTCAGGTATTTAAGAGTCTGGTCAATTATTCTTTAAATAAATATTGAAATCATTATTTTGCATCGAACTAACCACCACAAAATCAATGATTATGCGTTTTTTGCTCCTTATTATTTCTTCTCTGCTGATATTTTCTCCGCAGTCCGTGTTGGCCGCATCCTCCGGCGCTGCTTTACAGGATGATGATGTGCTGACGGTCGGCACCAGAGTTGTGCCGCCTTTCGTAATTGACAATGAAGATGGTACCTATTCGGGAATCACCATCGATTTAATGGACCACATTGCCGGCGAACTTGGCTTTGAATACGAGCTTGAGGAAACCGGGCTCAATGAACTTATAACCGGCCTGGAAGACGGTTCTTTCGATATTTCCGCAGCAGCGCTTACGATCACTGCCGAGCGGGAGCAATCCGTGGATTTTTCGCACCCGTTTTATGTTACAGGTCTTGGAATTGCTGTTCCCTACACTTCTTCAGGCTGGTGGGGCGCCATGAAAGCGCTCTTCTCCGGACAGTTCTGGTGGGTTACTTTTTTGCTGGTGGCGCTGCTCATGTTCTGGGGCGTACTGGTCTGGCTATTCGAGCGCTACGAAAATAAAGAGGAGTTCGGGGGATCAGCTGCTGAAGGCATCGGAAGCGGATTCTGGTGGGCTGCGGTTACGATGACCACCGTCGGATATGGCGATAAATCTCCCGTTACGCTGGGCGGGCGCGTGGTCGGTTTTGTCTGGATGTTCGCCGCCATTATTTTGATTTCCTTCTTCACGGCTTCGATTGCTTCAAGCCTTACGGTAAGCCAGCTCGACAGCAACGTTCGCGGTCCGGGCGATCTGCCGAATGTACGTACCGGCGTACTGAGCGGCTCCGCAACCGAAAGCTGGATGCAGGAAAACCGCATCAGCTATGTGTCTTTCGACACAATTGACGACGGTTTTAACGCGCTTGCATCCGAGCGCCTCGATGCGTTTGTTCACGATGCGCCGATCATTCGCTACATCGCAAAACAAGATTTTTCCTCAGATGTGATGGTGCTCCCGAATACGTTCAACGAGCAATATTACGGCCTGGCCGTTCCGCTTGGCAGCCCGCTCAGGGCGGAAATCAACCTGGTGCTGCTGGATCTTCTGGCTGATCCCGAATGGGATGATAACATCAGAAACTATTTGGGTAACTAAAGCTGAAGTTATTCAGGATTGGGCAAACCTGATCCAGTCGCCGGACTCAATTTTGGTTCCGTGCTTTTTTGCGCCCCGGATATTTCTCACGCCGTACAGGTAGAGCCACCCGGGGCCAAATTCCGGCGTGGAAATCAGTACTCTGTCGTAGTGATTGGAAGGATGTCCGGCCGAAATAAACTGCTCCAGCTGATCGAGCCGGAATAGGGTTTTAGAATCAACCAGCCACGATTCCGCTAAAACGCTGTCTGTACTTTTGCCGGGTACAAGCGCGGGATAGCTGCCCATGCTGTAGATGGCAAAACCGGGCAGGCGGAGTTCACCTTCATGAACGCTGCCCAGCATCAGTCGGCTGTTCCGCCCGTTTTTTCTGAGCGTGCCATATACATAAACGCGAGTGTGTGGCATTAGCCCGGATTATTCACCAAGAATTTTTTTCGCTGTCAAGGCGAAGCTGAAAAGGGAGCGCAAGGGTACTGAAGTACCCTGAGCACGCTTTATCAGCTTTAACGCAGTCAGCGGGAAAAAGTCGCCGTCTCATAGCATACCCAAATTTGAGGGAATAGGTAATTTTTCCAGAATCTTTATTAATCAATTGCTTATATCGCATATTTTATTGTTTTCGTGAATAATCCGGGTTAGTAATCCCGCCTCCAGAGGATGTCCACGCCGGTGCGGTAATCTTCACTCCCCGTAATGTGCAGCTCAAGATTTCTGCGCAGGAGATATTCAATCAGCACCTGGCTGTTTCGGTCGCGCCCAAGTTCCTGAATGACAGCGAGGAAGAGTCTGTCGGTTATATATTTTCCGGCTTTCACACGTGTTCCTGAACCGCCGCCGCCCTGCTCAATTTCAAGAATATCAATACCAAGGCGGTCGGCCGCAATAGATTCGAGGCGATCGAGGATAAGGTCAAGCGCGGCAGTGGCTACAGATCCGTCGCCGCCGGCACCACCGATAATACCGCGTTCCCATCCTTCCAGATCATGAACCGGACGCCCGAAAATTGTGTAGCTGAGAATATCAGCCAGCTCCATGCTCGGATCACTTTCCCAGATAAACTCGGGCTCCTCGGCGGTTCCGCGAATTACGTACCAGATTTTTATATCGTCTGGCCTTCTCAACTCGTAAAGCAGCCTGATGTTGAATTCGGGATTATCCGGTGGGCCGCTGAACATCAGCTCACCTTCTTCAAGCGTAAAGCGGCGCCCGAACTGCGTTGCACTTCCGCGAACCGTGCCCATTGTGCCAAACATTTGAAGCTCTCCGTTTTTCTCTTTTATCACATCCAGATCACCGTCAAGCTCAAGCTCAAGTTCAGGACGGTTTCGGTTTCTTACAAATACGCGGCGGTTAACGGCGAGATTCATCTCAATGGCGAGCGCTTCAAAAAGCTCTTCAAACAGCATGTCCTCTTCTTCATCGTCGAGGGTTACGCGCTCAATTTGTTGCTCGCCAAAGTTATCCAGGAAAATATTTCCGCGCTCCAGGCGCACATTTCCGGTTAGCGAGGGCGAGACGAGCGGGCCGGTAAGTTCTGAATCGAGGCTGACAAACATGTCGATGTCGCGCGTGTTGTACACTCTGAAATTCCGCATGGTGGCCTTCAGGTCGAAGCGCTCGGGAACAAAGGATTTGATACCGATTTCGCCCTCAAGACGGAATGATCCGGAGCTTTCTGCCGCGATGCGTTCAATTATAAGTCGCTCGGGCTCAACCTGAATTCCGGCGCGCATATTTCTGAGCGTAATGTTGTTTTCCACAATATAAACCTGCCCGTTTTCCAGGCTGATTGAACCGTTTGGCTGAAGATCATCGATCATACCGGTGAGCTCCATTTCCATATTCAGCGTTCCACGCAGTCCGCGTGCCACATCGCGATCGAGGAAATCGTTAAACGCCGCCAGATCGAAATTGGTGGTATTCACATTGATATCCACTTCGTCGGTGCCGTCCGGCTCGGATATTTCGAAGGTTACCATATCGATATGAAGCGGCAGTGATCCGTTTGCGGAGAAGACTCTCTGGCCCAGTGAATTCAGATCGGATTCCAGGTACATACGATTTTCGGGGTGATCATAATCGAGGCGGAACGTAGCGGAATCCACATCCACACCTGAAAGCCTGCCATCCCTGAAATTAGTCTCGATTTTCACATCGGGATTTCCGGCCTCGCCTGCCAGCTCCATCAGAAAGCTGATGTTTCCGGAAACATCGGCCAGCTGCAGTTCGCGCAGCGTCTGTTCAAATTTCTCAAGATTGGTTTCCGGAACCCGAACATATCCGCTGACCGGCTTCTCGAAAAATTCTTCCGGGAACGTAGCCGGATCGCCCAGCCTGAACGGCAGATCCATTTCTGAAATCACGAGTTTGTCGCCATCCGCCAGATGCATTTCAAACAGGGATGTGAGCCTGTGTTCGCGGATTTCCGCCGTGAGCGACAGCCTGCTTTCAGGCAGCAGATCATTTCGGAGACGGTCGATGGCAAGATCCGCATTCAGTTCCAGCTCTTCGCCCGCAAGGCGGATTTTGGCGCTGCTCGTCAGTTCACCCTCAACGAAAATCTCATCCAGAATAACGGCCTGCAACATTCCGATATCCACTTCACCGGATGAAAAATACGCTTCGATAACCTCATCTTCACCGACTGCAGCCCAGAGATTCAGATACGCTCCGTTGTTTGATCCAAGACGGAGGGTATCCATACTGACCGCGCCCTCGTAAATTACGACCTGGAACGGATCTTTCAGATTGAGCTCGACGTCACTTTCAATCAGATCAAGCCGTGTGGTAAGCAGCGTAATCTGGTCGTCGATTCTTAAATCGGCCTCGTGGAAAAGCCCCTCTTCGGGTGCTGTGAGAAAGGCGAGTTTCGTCCATCCTTCAATTATTTCGCTGATTTTCAGCTCCGACTCAAACCGGATATCCTGCAAGCTGTTTGCGCCGTACTGCGGACTTGTGATGTCCATCGCGAACGCAACGTCCAGTTCCTCATCAAAAACGGTGCTGAATGTACCCTGCACTTCCTCGAGGTAGAGACTGTCGGCGATTACGTTGGTCAGGTTAAATCCACCGTCCAGCTTTGGAACTCCGGTGTCGCCCGGACGAATCTGCCCGTTGATCGTGCCTTTGGCATAAAGTGTGTCAACACCGGCCAGCACGTTGAATGAGCTGATGTTTTTAATTTCAGCATCGAAGTCGAGCCGGTTTTCGATGTCGGTGAGGTCGGCGATATTTTGACGTGCGGTAAAGTACGCTTCGGCAAACTGGCTTTCTAGGCGGGATTCATCAACATGCAGAATCTGATCCTCAAGCCGCGTTTGAACGAACATGGTATCCACCTGCTGATCGAGAAATACTGACCGGCTTACGAAAAAGGAAAGCTCCGCGACGGCCGTTTCGGGATCAAATCCTTTACCCGAGCCTTTGATTTCCGCGTTGAAATCCGACACCAGTTCTTCAATCTTTAGCAGCTCGCTGAAGTTGATGTTTTTTGCCAGAAGCTCAAAACTGTACTCAGGATCAATATCATCCCAGTTTCCTACCAGCGCATTTACGGAAAACTCGTTCTCAATATATCCGCCGCTGGATTCCAGCTTGACGTTATTTTGATCGATTTCGGCCAACATCCGGATTTCGTCCATCTCATAAATACCGGCAACCAGCTTGCTCATCAGCAGTTCGGCTTTCCAGATTTTATCGGATTCTCTGGGATCGAAACCTGATCCTTCTGCTTTCAGATTTCCGTCAACGGCGCCGTCCAGCGTTTCATCATTCGCCCACAACCCGGGGTTGATATCTCTGAAATCGACCTCCAGATTCCAGCCGGGCATATCCCCGAAAATTTGCTGCGCGGCAGCTGCGAGATTTAACGTTCCGTCGGGGAGCTCTACATCACTGGCGAGCGTGATATTTTGCTGCGAAAGGCCGGCTGTTCCGCTGATTTTCGGGATGCTGTACTCCTCGAAAAACAGCCCGGTAAGCAACCACTCCAGATCAAATGTGGCTGATTCAACATCATCAAACGGAATAAATCCTGATCCGGATGCATTCAGCGTGGAGAATCCGGCGTAGAGGGTATCGCCTGGAATGAGTGAGGGGACGTCGATCTGGTCGATTTCGATCGAGAATTCGGAAAGTCCGGGGATGGGGCCGGCGGCAATACGCGCGCCCGCTTTCATGCTCAGCTGATCCTCAATGGTTATTTCCAGTCCGGTTGAAATATCGCTGAGCGATCCGCCAAAACGGAAATGCAGCACGAGCTCATCGAACGTCAGCGGTTCATCCAGCCAGAGATTCAGGTCGGCGGCGGATAGTGGTTTCAGGCTGAGATCGCCATCCACGATCTCTTCATTTACATCAAACATGGCTTTACTTTCAAGCAGCGTGCGGCCGGTTGAAAGTACGAGCCGCTCGAGGGTTACGACATCATCCTCATAAGCCAGCCCGGTTTCCAGATTGATGCCATCGGGGAGACGGCCCTCGTCGATTTTAAGGCTGAGCTGCTGCAGCCGCGCCTCGTATTCATCATCAATGACCGAACCGGTGGCGTTCAGCGAGAGATTTCTGATGGCAAGCAGTTCGTCGGGGAGCATCAGTGGGGCTTTTACGTGAATTTCGCCGCCATCCACAGAAAGGTTATCTAAAACTACATTGATGGGCAGGCCGTCGTCGTCCTCCGCATCGGGCGTTTCATCGCCGGGCGGAATCAGCAGCATGAAATTCCAGGTTGAATCGCTGTACTGTTCAAGATTTACATTCGGATTTTTGATGCTCAGATCGTTGACCTGAAGCGTTCGGGAAGTGATCAGCGGCCAGAGCGAATATCTGACATCAACCGTATCCACTGATAAAACCGGACCCTCTTTATCCATCCGGATATTAGTTATGGTAAGATGGCTCCAGAGATCGCCGCGAAGTGATCCTATCCGGAATTCCGCGCCGGTTGTTTCTGCAACGGCGTTTTCAATTTGACCGGAGATGTAATCCATCACCCAGTCGGCCCGCATAGCCATTCGCAGCGAAACGGCCAGAATGATAATCACCAAAAGCGTAATCCACGGCCAGAGGCGCCGCTTTTTCTTCGGCTTCGGTTCAGGGTTTGTATGTTTAGGATCAGAATTCATAAATGTATTAGCCCGGATTATTCACCAAAGCCTGCCCCGACAAATTTGAGGGACTATATGTTTGCTCAAAGTCTAAATTAATCAATTGATTGTATCGTATATTGTATTACTTCGTGAATAATCCGGGTTAGAATGCCTGGCCAATACTGAAGTGAATCACCCAGCGGTTTGATCCGCCGTGATTGGTTCCGTTGAAGCGGTTCAGGTCGGCGTCGTTGGGATTCAGTTTATAGCCAAAATCCAAGCGAATCGGCCCGATGGGCGTCATATAGCGGATTCCGGCTCCGGTACCAAACTGAAGGTCCTGTGAGCGCGCATCGTCGTAATCTTCCCAAACCTGACCGCCATCAAGGAAGGCGGCGAATTCGAGTCCCGGAAGCAGAAACGGTACGCGCTGCCTGATTTCGGTATTGAACATAAACATCGCGCTTCCGCCAAGCGGCAGATATTCACGAAACTCGCCGGTTGACTCATCAATTACGGCACGCTGCGGGCCAAGCTGATTACGCGACCATCCCCTGACCGAATTTGTACCTCCCGAATAAAACCTGATGTTCGAAGGCTTCCGGCCCATATCCGGCGTAAGCAGCAAACCGGTATCGGTGCGGATGGCAAGCTGTGTAGTTCTGGAAATATCGATAAAGCGGCGCACATCAACAGAAAACCGCTGATAGACGAGTGTTCCGGTTCGCAGAAAGCCGGAGAATTCCGCGTAAGGACGCACCCTCCAGCCCACGCCGCGCTCTCCGGTTGATCGGTTATAAAATGCCGATACCTTGATGGCAGAAATATTATAAATGTTGTTCATATCCCGCAGAATCTGCCCGCTGTCGCGCTCAAACTCTTCGTTTCGTGTAAACTCGTAGCTGACGTTCCCGACGAGATCGCGGCTGTAATTGTAGATAAACGCATTGTTAATACCGCCACTCAAAAGCAAATAATTGCTTTCGTTTATTCGCTCGGCAAACGGTGATATAGAAATGTTGCTTCGCGGATTTATGATCCCCGGCATAAAATATTCGAGGCTGGCGCGCTGCTCGATAAATGAAGCCCGCGTCGAGGCGGTAAAACGGTGTCCGTTGCCAAACGGATTGCGGTGCGTCCAGGTGACCTGTCCGCGTAAAAGTTCTTCGGTTCCAAACCCGCCGCGTACCTGAATGGAGCGGAGGGGAAACTCACGAACGCGAATTCTGACATCCACATTTTCATCTTCCTCCTGCTCGGGAAGCGCCACGGTAACGAACCGGAAAAGAGGGTGCCGGAAGATAAGTTGCTGTGCCTCCTGCATTCTTCTTACGCTGAACTGGTCGCCCTCGCGAAGGCCGGACTGCCGCAGGATGAGGTTTTTCGAAACGGTTTCCTCACCCGATACGGTGATGTCGGCAAAGTTTCCGCGCGGCCCGGGTTTCATCAGAATTTGTGCGGTGGCGGTTCCGTTGGCGGGATCAACCTCAGCTTTGACTTCGGTTCGGGAAAATGCAAAGCCCATGTTTCGGAGCGCGTTGTTGAAATCAGCTTCCACATCAGGATTAAGGACCGACTGATAGCGGCGTCCGGTTGCGATCGGGTTTCTGGAAAGTGCCCGCTGATAATCCCGCTGGGACTCGATGTATTCGATAACCTCATCCGGAGCATCAATTTTGATTTCCAAATCTTCCAGAATGGTGGGCTCGCCCTCAATCACGTTGAAGGTTACGATGCGGCGGTACTCCCGGTTTCCGGTTTCCACATCGGTAGTGATCTGCACCCGGTGAAATCCCCTGCGCTGGTAAAACCGCTGAATACGAACGACATCCCGCCGAAGCTCCTGATCTGAAAACTCAAATGAACCGCGATTCCAGAACTGAAGCCGCTGCAAAACGCCGGGCGCTCTGGTTGCGATCAGATCGCGGAGCACCATACTCGAAAAGGTGTCATTTCCCTCAAAACGAACACGGCGCACCTCCGGCCTGCGGGGCTCGCTGTCGTCATATGTTAAATAGAGGAAGTCGGCCGATTCAGTTACGCTCTCAGTTTCTGAAGCTGGTTCAGAAGCGTACGAGTTTAAATACAGCACTGACAATACTAAAATTGACAGTAAATACTTCAAAGCTAAAGTTAAGACTCGGGGTACAGTTAAACACTGGCGATTACTTTACGTGCACTCAGCGCCCAAAAATAAAGAATATTGGGCTAATTATTGTTTTTAGTAGAAAACTTTACGTAGTGCGGAATTTCTTTGCAAGGGGTTTTGCAACCAGCCCGCCGCCTCTCACAGTAGCCCCGATTACCATTGCGGCACTGATAACTACAAAGTTTTTAAATATATACTGCCCTTCAATCGTAAGCCCGTAAGGAAATTGTGTAAAAACAATTTCCGGGAAAAGTACCACCGGCGACATCGTGCCGATCATCTGAAGAATAAGCAGCAGCAGGATAAATCGCATCCATCGCCCGGCCAGAAGCCCGATGCCAATGGCAACTTCAAGCGTCGCCAGCAGCACAAGCGCCACGCCGTGCGACATCAGCCCGAATGTAATCACATCAATAGTAGAGAGCGCCAGCCCCTCCGCCGGACTCAGTCCCGGAAAGAACTTCAGTCCGCCAAACCACACAAAAATAATTCCAATACTGATCCGAAGCAGTTTAACACCATTATCCGCAAACCACTCCGTTAGCCGCCGGTCAATTTCAAAAAACATAGTAACACATTTTGGGTTGAGAGATGTTCAGCAAGATAAAGCCGGTACGTGAAAATTAGATGAAAACCGGGGCGGAAGTTGCGGGCTTTTGGAATTTATTATGGATGGCGGTCGATTGATTATTGGGGAAAGAGTGTTGCGGGTTTCGGGCTATTGGAATTGTTTATCGATTACGGTCTATTGATTATTGGGGGGAAACCGTAGGGGCGAAAACTGTAGGGGCGAAAAATTTTTCGCCCCTACAGACGTGTTGCTCCATCCGGAGCAAGTTCTGCGGCCGGCGATGATTTTCGAATCCGAGAAAATCTCAGATCACTAATCGCACGTCGCCGATCTCAAATCCCATTCCCCATAATCAATTCTAATTCAGAACGCTTTCTCATTTCATACGTCTAAACCCATGAAACGCGTTTAGAACAGTACACTTTAACCAAACCGATAACATTATGAAAACCACTGTATATGTATCTTCATTGATTCTTATTACCGGCCTGTTTGCTTTTGCTCCGGCTGAGGCGCAGCAGCGGGCGGATATTTCGCAGCGGGGACATTCGCTGCAGCTTTGGATGCTCTACACCGATCAGCTTGATCTGAGCGAAGCTCAAAAAACCGAAGTTGCCAACCTGATGGCATCCTACCGGCAGGAAATGCGCGGAAAGCGTGGCGATCGTCGCGCCGGAGATCCTGAGCTGCGTCAGCGCAGAATGGCTTATTCCGTTGCCCTTATGGATGAGGTAATTACCATCCTGACTCCCGAGCAGGTTAAGCAAGTTGAAAAACTGGCTGAAGCTCAGACACAGGGACGCGAGGAAATGCGCGAAAAAGTATTTCAGGCCAGAGTGATGAGCGTAACCGATACCATCGGGCTGAGTGATGAAAAATCCGAAAAAGTGATGGAAATCATGAAGGCGCAGCATGCTGAAATGGGCGGAATGAGAGCCGGTGACCAACGCGGGGATATGAGCCGTGATGATCGTCAGGCGTTCATGGAGCATCATCGTGAAACCCAGGAAAAGCTTCGCGCTGTTCTCTCTGAGGAAGAATTTACCGAATGGCAGGAGCATTGGATGCCTGGCCGCGGCGAAATGCGCAGAGGCGAAGGCATGCGCGAACGCGGTGGCGATCGTCGACAGCAGCGCCAGAGAAACCGATAATAAATCTGAATCCGGAGCGGGAAAATCCTGCTCCGGTTTTCTATTTTAGTCAAAACCCGAAACCCTTTAATTACGGCTGATTTTTCTCTGATGCATCCCAGTGTACATCCAATTCGTGAGTCTGAAAATGCGGGAAATGCATCGCATGAAGCGGATTTTTTTGATGTCATCCGGGATAATCACGAGGAGTATTACAACCGGCTTTGCAGATCGGTGAAAGCGTACACCTATGGCTCGGGACTCGATCCGGAAGATATCGTTCAGGATACGTTTCTGAAGGCGGTAAAATCGTCGGAGCAGTTCAAGAGTAACTCATCCGTATATACCTGGCTTTTCAGGATAGCGCGAAATACCTGTATTGATCAGCTCAGAAAACAGAAATCTCAGAAAAACAGCGGAGAGCTGACCGATTTTGATGATAATCTGCACGGACCGGAACACGTGGATGCCGTGGAGCGGAGGGAATCGAAAAGGCTGGTTCGCGAGGCCGTAAAGATGCTCGAACCATCTTACAGGGAACTGATTGTAATGAAGGATCTGGAACAAATGAAATACGCCGAAATTTCCGATATAACCGGAATAAACGAAGGCACCATCAAAAGCAGGCTGTTTAAAGCCCGTGTTTTGCTGAAGGATAATCTACAAAAACTCGGATACCGACCATGAACCACGAAATATCAGAACAGGAAAAACTACAGGCGCGCATTCTGGA
>PXAI01000164.1 GCA_003567135.1 Balneolia bacterium
AAGCTGGCTGGTGGTAAAATCAGAACTTTGAGAATTCGATATATATGGAAACATGCATACTGACACGAGTACAGCTATCGTAAAAAATGCTTTCATAACGGTATACCTAAGTGGTGAAATACTTCCAAATACACCTGCCTAACATGGAGTTATACAAATGTAATTTAATGTTAACTATAACCTCAAATATATAAATTCGCTGTTCTTACACAAGTTTATATGTATAAGACAATACATATAATTTGAATTAACAGGTGCTTACAACATACTCAACAACAGATTCTCAATTACCCTAAAGAGTATTACAAGCGGTTCCACCTTTACTCTACCATCTCTTCTTCATCGGCTCAGCCGTTATTCTGCGAAAATTCCCCGGCTGCATTTCGTTGCCGTATTCGGCGTCTCCGGCGGAGCGGTCAACGCAGTAGCGGTTCAGCGGTTTGAAGTTACCTTG
Organism: Balneolia bacterium; assembly: GCA_003567135.1. GTDB lineage: Bacteria > Bacteroidota > Rhodothermia > Balneolales > Cyclonatronaceae > PXAI01. The sequence goes on from PXAI01000164.1 coordinate 455, forward strand.
ATCAGGAAGTTTGGGTGGCAGATCCGGGGGTGCGGCTTCCGGAGCGTATCTTTCGTGTAGGACTTCATATGGCAGTAAAAAATCTTTATCCGGCCAGTTTTTCATGATCCAGTAGCCGAGAAAGGGAACGCTGACCAGAATAAACACGGCTGCGTAAGGCGTGAAGGCGATGACGTTTTCGAACATGGTGAAATCCAGGCTGAGCGCTTTTACGAATCCGGAAGGCAGCACGTAGCTGTAGTAGAGCGCGGACAGATTGTTCATCATGTGGATGATAATCGGAATGATCAGCGATCCGGTTTTTATGTAGATCAGGCAGGTTACCACGCTGAATACAAATGCCCCGAAAAAGTCGAGGTGCAGGATGGCGAAAATAAACGACGTGACCATGATCGCGCGCGTCACGTTCCACTTGTATTTCCATCGTGTAAGCAAAATACCGCGGAAAAGATATTCTTCAAGGATTGGCGCAGCAAGAATTACGGCCGTAAAAAAGATGATGGAATCCATGACGCTCCAGAACGGATCAGCAGGCCCCTCGCCCATTCTGTCGGCGAATAAATAGGCCAGTAAATCTTCTGACAACAGGCCGACAAAAAGCGCCGTCAGCCAGATCATGCTCAGGGAAAAGAGAATCAGCGGTACGACCAGCAGAATCTCCCGTGCGTGTTTTTTCCAGGCATTCCGGAAACCGGTCAGCCAGCGCCAGTTGATGCGATAGGTTAATATCACATGCAGAATTATGAACAGCATCCCGGCAGAAAAAATGAAATCGCTGATGATACTCGCGTTACCAAAAATCAGCTCGTCAAACAGGGCGCCCGTGATGATGGCGAAGAGAAACAGAATCAGCGCAAAAATGGTCGTGGTTCCGACTTTCTTAATAAACGGGTAGCCTGGTTTCCGGTTCATGCGCTCGCGTGTTTTGTTTTATGGAACCGGAAAATAGGAATTACGGGGGAATTCAAAATGCAAAATGTAAAATTCAAAATTGGTGATCATTGTCGTAGAGACGCGATGTTTCGCGTCTCGGGCGCGTAATTACATAATGACGCACGGGATCAATTTCCATTTCAAGCGTAAATTTCTCTTGCGGCGGTGAACATTTGGGAGTGGGCTATTACGGTGTCTTTTACGGTTGGGGCGTATCCGCCTGAGAGAAGGAGTACGAGCGGGAAATCGTGTTTTCTTACTGTTTTTATGACGATCCGTTCGCGCTGGAGCAGGCCTTTCAGCGTTAGGGAAAGTCTTCCGAAGTGATCGGTTTCGAGGGGATCGATGCCGCCGAGATAAAAAACGATATCCGGTTTGAAGGCATAGAAAATCTGATCCAGCGCAGTTCCAAGCGTATCAAGATATTCGTTGTCTCCAGTTTTGTCGGGCAGGCCAATATCCAGATTGGAAGGCGGTTTTATGAAGGGATAGTTTTTCTCGCCGTGCAGCGAAAATGTGAACACATCGGGATCATCCTTAAAAATTTCCGCAGTGCCGTTTCCCTGATGCACATCACAATCGATGACCATCGCTTTCCTGATCCACATCGATCTTTTCAATACCCTTATGGCAACGGCCACATCGTTGAACACACAGAATCCCTCGCCGCCGTCGGGCATCGCGTGGTGTGTTCCGCCGGCCATATTTCCGGCAATTCCGTCTTCAAGCGCCATCATCGCCGCATTCAGCGTACCGCGAACAGCCAGCCGGGATCGCACGCCCAGTTCGAAGGTCCACGGCAGGCCAAGTTTGCGCTCCTCTTTCCGGCCAAGATTTCCGTTCAGAATGGCATCCACATAGCGACCGGTGTGCACCGACATCAGATCGGCTTCAGATGACATTCCCGGCGTAATCACATATGATTTCGGGATGATTTGCTGCTCCGTCAGGTAGCGGTATAATCCCTCGAATTTGCGCATCGGGAAGACGTGATTTTCGCCGATCGGCGCGTAGTATCCCGGGGCGTATGAAACGCGAAACCCCATTTTATTTCGCCGGCTTGAGGAAAACAACGCCCATCAGCCGGCCGCTCTTGTTCTGCTCCCGGCGATAGGAATAGTATTTCTCCGGGAAATCCATCGTGCAATCAGGATGCATGCTGATCTTATCCTCCGTTATTCCCGTTTCCACGAGCTGCGATTGTACCACAGCCCTGATATCCACGTGCGGTTTTTTGTAGCTCCGGTCAACAAATTTTTCATCAAACTGAGACGCAACTTCCTCGCCTACCTCAAAGTTTTTCAGGGAAATACACGGGCTGATGAAAACTTCGGTACAATCCGCCTTTGCGCCCGCTTTTTCCATTTCTGCCACCGTTTTCCCGACGATATTCGCGGCAGCTCCCTTCCATCCGGCGTGCGCGGTGGCCACAACTCCGTTTTCTTCATCCACAAAAAGAACCGCGGCGCAATCGGCAACAAAAACGCCAAGCGCGAGCCCCGGTTTGGTGGTTACCAATCCATCTGTTTCGGGATAAATGCCGGGCTGCTCCACAAACTGAACCCGGTCTTTGTGCACCTGAAGTCCCCAGGCTGTTTTTTCAGGATCAGCACCGGCCGTTTTGAACCAGCGCTTCCGGTTTTCGCCGGTTATTTCGTCAGTCTCTTTGGTGTTATAACCGAGGTTCAGTCCAGCAATATCGCGCTGCGCATTGTATCGTGAATTTTTTAGCGAAAACAGCGCTTTTAGCCTGTCAGAATCTTTCCAGGTAATAAAATCCGTAATGTTATCGGGGGATGTCATTTTTTGACGCGTTGATAATCAGTTCCTTTGCTTCCTCTTTGGGGAAAGGTTTTCCCGTCCAGATATAATATGAAGCGGCGGCCTGTTCAACAAACATGGTGAGACCGGAAATCGTTGCTGAAGCTCCGGCTTTTTCGGCGAGCTTCAGAAATTTGGTTTTCAGGGGATTATAGATCGCGTCGAGGCAGACTTTCTCTTTCAGGAGCGGCGCGAGGATTTCAGAAACGGGACTTTCATCCAGATTTGGCGACATGCCCAGCGGCGTTGTGTTGATGATGAGTCCGGCACCGGAAAGAAGATCCGGCAGATTCAGGTATCCGGAAATTTTAACCGACGTTTTTCCAAAACGGTCCGGCCAGCGGGAGATTTCGGGATTCCGGCTGATCACATAAACCTGATTGATTCCGGCAACCTGAACAGCAGCAGCATACGCGCGGGCAGCGCCACCGGTTCCAAAAATCACGGCTGGTCTTCCCATGATCCGCAGGGCATATTCCTTGATAGACGCCTCTGCTCCTCTGATGTCGGTATTATATCCCGTGAGCACACCGTTTTCGGGCTTAACAGTGTTAACAGCGCCCACGCTCGTTGCTTTTGGTTCTGTGCGATCCAGAAGGTCGATGATCCGCTGCTTGTGCGGTATCGTGACGTTTGCACCTAAAAAGTGAGGGTGCGATAAGAGTTGCCCAAGCCAGGCAACGTCATCACCAGTGGTGTCAAGAGCGATGTACCGGGCTGAACTGCCGGCCTTTTTCAAGGCGTGGTTGTGAATCAGCGGTGAATGGCTGTGCCCGACCGGGTGGCCGATCAGCGCATAGAACGGGAAATCCGGTTTGGATTCCAGAAACGTTCTGAGTTTGTTGACTGATTCAGGGCGGCTGTCCAATGGAGTGAACCTTGGTAACAGGAAAAAAAAGAGGGGCTGTTATGCCCCTCTGAAATTTGGTGAACAGTAGAAATTAGACAGCTGTCTGCTCTTTTTCTTCTGCTTTTTCCTCTGACTGCTCTTTGAAGGTACCATTCTCAACAGCTTCACGGAAGAAATCAAGATCTTTTCCGAGTTGCTCTTCAGTGTTCGTGATGAACTCGTTGAGTTCTTCAGTTGGCTCCCCGAAAAAGGTGCGGTAGTCAAGGCTGAAATCTATGCGCGTGCGTGATCCGTTGTTGAGCGGAGTAAAGCGAATAGTTCCTGTTTGGTTCAGATTCCCGTTAATAGTAATCCAGGCAAAACGGGTGTTGCGCAGATCATCGATGATATTGGTCATCCACTTGTATTCATCATCGCCGATTTGTGTAACAAATTCGTAAGTCTGGGAATTGATTTTGTTGACTTTATCAATTCTGCGCATGAAACGCGGAAAATCAACAGGGGAATTCAGACATTCATACACTTTGGCGAGGGGGAGGTTTACTTCGATACTTTGATGCGCCATATGATGGTTTGTACTTCGTAAATATGAGTGGTTATCGTTTTAAACCGCTTGGAACGGTAACTTTGCGGAGCGGATATGATACTTTCTCCACAATATTGCAAAATTACGATTTTTTAGCGAACATATCAATCTGTATTTTACTCAAACTATTCGCCCAAAACTCCCAAATTCAACGATTCTCTGTTTGTTAGAAGCCTTTGAAACACCGTTTTCCCTTTTTCGTTTTTACTATTTCCATTTGTATATATCTGTTTTTGCAGAACAATCACGCTGTAGCTCAGTCAGGTTTTTCAGGATTCGTCAGCAATTATAACGCATGGGCCACCACGGGAGAAAATGATCTGATCAGCGGCAGAAACCGTGTCAGGCTGAATTACAGAAATGAGATGAACAGCGGCCGGATCTACATCTCATCCGATCTGAGACACCTTTACAGCGAACGGTCCGACTCTCTGGATTTCCGGCTGCGCGAGGCTTTTATTGATGTCTATTTTGATAACGGTGATCTGCGAATTGGTAAACAGCCGGTTGTATGGGGCCACACCGAGGGAGATTTTATTCTGGATATCATGAGTCCGTTTGATCTTTCCGAGTTCATCACCCAGAATTTTGATGAACTGCGCGAAGGCGTCACGGCCATCAGCTACACGCATTTTTTTAACCGAAACCAGCTTCAGCTGATAGTCTCTCCCCTGTTTGAGGCTCCGCGACTACCCGATTACGAAGGCCGCTGGGGCGTGGTGCCGAGTGATTTCATCCCGATCCCCACAAAGATCCGCTCCTATCGCAACGAAAACCCCACCATCAGCGATATTCAGGCAGCCGCGCGGTTCGCATGGCGACCGACACTGAGTTTCGATATCGACTTTGTGCTGATGTACTGGACACCCGGCACGCCCGGTTATTTCAAACAGTTCGAGGTCATCGATCTAAACGTAATTCTGATCCCGACTGAGGTTGAGCTCCGCGAAACATTTAACGCAACCACCATTGCCGGATTCTGGGGAAGTTACCGCATGGACGGCGGACTCACATTTCGTTTCGAAAGCGCCTGGTTCGAAAACAGGCCGTTCGACGTTTTTCCTGCTTATTTAACCGATGACGATCTCCAGTTTCTGAGTGATCTGGCCGACGGAAATATCGGCCCCGGTTTCGACTTCACCAACCTGCCAGGCCCCGTACAGCGATTCGACCGCGCCATCAGGGAAAACAGAGACTCCGGATTTCAGACGTTCCGCCCGGCGCTAAAGTCGATGATCGGCGCGGAGTATCAGTTTTCATCCAACCGGATCAGCGCCCAGTACGTTGCCGACATCATTCTGGATTATGATGAGGATATCATGCAGGATGAATATTTCCACGGCATTTCCGCGAGCTATCAAGGCTCGTTTTTACGCGACCGGCTGACATCCCGCCTGACCGGCCGGTACCAGTTTAACGGGAAGGATTTCTGGATCAACCCCGAACTTTCCTATGATCTGCGAGACGGGCTGGTCGTTCGCGGCGGCGGTCACTTTTTCGGCGGGCCAATCCCGCGCGATACCTACACGCACCTGGCGTTCAGCCGCTATCGCCCGAATAGCCTCGTTTATGTTTCGGTGGCGTGGTTTTGGTAATGGGTGGGTTTTTGTACGGGGGAAATTCGGTTTTAATTAAATTGCATTTATACCAATGCAATTTATCCAGCAACAATTCTGTAGGGACAGGGCATGCCCTGTCCCTACAGAATTGTTTATTATGGACATAAATAATTAATATTCCCCATCACAATCCCACAATATTAAACATTCCATTATTGATTCAACCGGCAGGAATTCCTGACGCGCTGCCGATGTTCTCTTAGCCGGTATCACAAAAGAAATTATTAAACAAACTTCGCGCATCCCCCGCTTAATCCCCTTTGGAACGAATAGCTGAATTTATTCTGGCCAGACAGCGGCCTATTTTATGGGTCATCGCTCTGCTGACGATCGCGGCCATTTATCCCGCCCTGAACACCCGCGCGGATTTCAGCCTGGAAGGATTCTTTCCTGAAAACGATCCAACCATCGATCAGTATCAGGCATTTGCTGAGGAATTTGGCCGGGATGACAACGTGATTATCATCGCGCTTTCGGGTGCCGATATTTTTACAGAGGATGCGATCCGGGCCATCGGCGAGCTGAGCGACAGCGTGCTCGAAATCGAAAATGTGACGCAAACGCGCAGTATTCTGGATACGCAGATGCTCACAAACCGCGACGGGATGCTCACGGCCGAGCCCCTTTTTGAAAATAATCGTCCCGCGCTCGATCTGGAGGATATCCGAAGTGAGCTGCTCCGGAATCCGTTTACGGAGCGCAGCGTGATCAACAGAGAAGGAAACTTCACGGCTGTTCTGCTTTACATTGATGAGGACAAAAACAACTTCCCGGTCCGCAGCCAGGTCATTTCGGATATGTACGAGGTGCTGAATTCCTGGGATTCCCGGTTCGAGGTTTACGTGGCCGGCATCCCTTATTTCCGGAATCAGTACGTGCATCTGCTCAACAGCGAGATCATTTTTTATATCTCGATTTCATCCATCCTTATCATACTTCTACTCTATTTCCTTTTCCGGAATGTGCAGGGTGTACTGATTCCGATTTTAATCGTCTGGCTCACCATTCTCTTTACCGTCGCCGTGCTCTACCTGACCGGCGGCTATTTCGAAGTGCTAACAAGCACCATCGCCCCGATTCTTCTTTGCGTGGGGATCGCCGACTCCGTCCACATGCTGGCGAAATATAACGATGGCAGGATGCTTGGCCTGAACCCAAAGGAGTCGCGCAGGGAAGCGCTGATTGTTCTTGGCAGCGCCACGTTTCTCACAAGCGTAACCACGGCGATCGGATTCGGCACGCTTATGACCAGTAACGTCATCCCGATGCGAACGTTCGGCGTGTACACTGCCATAGGCGTGTTGCTGGCGTTCATCATCACCATTTTCCTGCTACCCTCGCTGATGCCCTACTTTAAGGACAGCGATCCTGTTGCCACGCGCCAGGGACGTGTTCAGGAAGCTGTCGGAAGCTCGCTCCGCTGGCTGTTCAGGGTTTCGATTCGTCATCACAAGGCGGTGGTAATCGGCACCTTGCTGCTTACGCTGGTTACCGGTTATGGCATGTTTAACCTGAAAGTAAACGGATTTGTTTTTGATGATGTGGGCCGTGATTCCGATCTGGTTAAAAACAGCAACCTGATCTCCGAAAAACTGAGTCCGCAGTTTACGATTGAGTTTCTGATCGATTCCGGAAGCGACGACGGTATAACCGATCCGGATCTGATTGCGGCTGTGGCTGAATTCGAAAACTTTTTGCTGGATTACGATGAATTTGCAAAAACGATGTCGTTTGCCACGCTCGTCAGCGAAATTCACAGGGTGATGGATCCTGAAAACCATGAACGAAATCCCCTGCCCGACAGCAGGCAGCTGATCGCCCAGTATGTTTTGCTGATGGAGCTAACCGATACCGACGCACTCGAAAATGTGGCCGATTTTTCATATCGAACCATCCGGCTTTCCACCCAAACGTACGATGTCGGCTCGTGGCGGATCAATCAGATCCGGGAGGAAATCCAGCTCTATATAGATGAGCATTTTCAGGATCAGGATGTGCTGATGACCGGTACGCCGGTTTTGGTAGCTGATCTGACCGATAATATCGTTTTCTCGCTTGCATCCAGTATCCTGCTTGCTTTTCTGTTCATCTCGCTGATTATGGCGTGGCTTTTCCGGAACATGAAGCTGGTGCTGATTTCGCTGATTCCAAACCTCATGCCCCTCGTAATTGTTGCCGGGGTGATGGGCTATTTTGGGGTCGACATCAAGCCATCCACCGCCGTTATTTTTACCATCGCGTTTGGCATTGCCGTGGACGACAGCATTCACTTTCTGGCCCGGTTCCGGATTGAGACCCTCCGCGGATTTGGCCTTCTTGATGCAATCCGCATTACCACCGAAAAAACCGGACGGGCAATAGTGCTTACGAGCGCGATCCTGCTGGTCGGGTTTGGTACGCTCGGCAACAGCGAATTTGAGTCAACCATGCTGATGGGTCAGCTTGTTACGCTCACCATTTTCGTGGCGCTGCTGGCCGATCTGTTTATGCTCCCCGCGCTGATTTACTGGCTCAGGCCCGATCTGCCCATCAGGAAAGAAGCGCCGACACCCGACGCCAAACCGCCTCGTGAATCTGTTCCGGAGCCTGCGCTGCATTAATTCTGACGAAACGCTCGTTGTTGTCGGCCAGATAGTTGAACCCTTCTCTTACGCGCTCATAAAATGATTGTCCGGCACGCTCAATCCGGTCTTCTTCCATATCCTTGCGCCGCTCGCTGGCTTCCGAAAGTCCGATATCCAGATAAAAGGTGAGATCAGGAACCAGTCCGTGTGCGGCTACGTGGTTCATCTGGTTGATGGCGTCTATCGGCAGGCTTCCGCGCCCGAATCCCTGATAGGCAACGGTTGAATCGTAAAACCGGTCGAGAATTACGATGACATTCTGCTCCAGCAGCGGACGCACTTTCTGCGTAACGAGTTCTGATCGCGCTGCGGAAAAAAGCAGCAGCTCCGTAACGGGATTCATCATAATATCAGGATTGAGCAAAATCCCCCGGATCGTTTCCGAGAGATCGGTTCCGCCCGGCTCACGAAGCACTTCGGCGGGTAGTTTTTCCCTGTTTAGCCGCTCGCGCAGCAGCTCAATCTGCGTCGTTTTTCCGCAGCCGTCAATACCTTCAAAAGAAATCAGCACAGTTAAAATCGAGTGTGGGTCATCCGGATCACTTCAGATCAGGAATGTTTTGATGTACCTTGGATGATAGCAGTAAACCCGGAAACAAAAAACTATTTCACCCGGATTATTCAACAGGCAGGAGCAACTAAGGCAAAAGCAATTGATGCCCCAAATATATTGGCAAAGTGTCAGTAGCTCATTATCAGCCTAAGCATAGACGGCGCATCGAGCGCAGCAATTACCCATTCTGCTTTATCCCGGTACACCCGGCAGCCCTGTTGTAGAGACGCGATGCATCGTGTCTCTACAACAGAGCTGCTCTCAAGCTGACTTATTCACCTTCGCCTTGTCACTAATTAAGTCTGGATATAATCAGGGTTTAGGCTCTTTCTCCAGAATAATCGCCAAAATGAGGTACACAAAAATCGTACTGCCGTAAAATATGGCGCTGAGCGCAAACGCAATTCGAACAATAGTGGGATCAAAACCGAAATAGTTGGCGATACCGCCGCAGACTCCGGCAATTTTTTTATTCTTTCTGGATTTTCGCAGGCGCTTCTTTTCGAAAGCGTACTCATCAAAACCTTCCGCCGTTTTTGCGTTCAGCGAAGGCGGCGCATCCTGTTTGATTTTAAATTCGGGAACATCCCCTTTTGCCGCACTTTTCTTTTTAGTTTTTCTTCTCTTCCGGCTGGAAAACCATCCGAGCCCGAGCATAAGCGCAAGAAATGCACCAATCAGCGGCATGACGTGCATCATCAGGGAAATATCGGGACCGAACTGAATGCCCATCATCTGCAAAAACGCGAACGCCGCAACCACCAGCATAGCCACGCCAGTAACGGTGGCAAAATTCACCAGTCCCCGGTTTCTGGGATGCTCCGGTTCCTCCTTCACAAACTCCTCATACGCCTCGCTCAGCTCGGCATAGCTAATCCCAAACTCCTCTTCCAGACTCGCAGGAGAGTTGTGATCGTCCTTATTTCCCTTTTGTTTTTCAGATATCATGTAGCAAAATCATTTATCCCTGCATTTCCCGACGCTGTTTTGTACGAAAAAATTAAAATATAGTTTTATTGTCAAATAAGCTTACCTAAGAAGAGAGGGGAATTCAGAATGCAAAAATTCAGAATTCAGAATTTTTTGATAGAGGTATTTTAGACATTTCGAGGATTTTCTCCTTTTAAGAAAAAATGAAATCCGGCCTATGGATAAAATGGCGTTAAGAACCGTAGCGGAGTGTAGCGTTAAGAATAAAATCATACCGCTGACCAGCCTCGAAATTGGTTAATTAGGGTGCAACTTAAAAATCCCCCTTTGAAGGTAATGGCACTAACTTTATTTATATTTGCGATATTTACCTTGCTTGGTTCTTCGGGGGTACTTTCGGTCGGGTCGGTGTGGTATCATGAAGGCTCTAATCTGCTCTTTTAGCTTTTG
>PXAI01000158.1 GCA_003567135.1 Balneolia bacterium
CGGGAAATCAGCCGCAGTACCGGATGGTGCGAAGCCTGTTCGAAACGCGCACCGAGTTTACCGACAGCCTGTTTTATGATGTCTCGACGTGGTCGCTTCCGCACTCTTTCAATCTGGAACATGCGGAGCTTTCATCGCGGCAGTTTAACCGGAATCTGCAGGGTAGTGAAGTGGAATCCCCGGAATTTCCGGCTGGAAACATGTATGGTGGCGAGGCGCGCTACGCGTACGTTTTTGAGTGGGATGCCTACTACGCGCCGAGAACGCTCTACCGGCTCCTCCGCGCCGGAGTCAGGGCTAAAGTGGCGAATCGTCCGTTTGCAGCCGAGACTTCAGAAGGCGTTCGGTCTTTCAGCAAGGGCACGGTTCTGGTGGCGCTGGGCATACAGGATGAGCTGAGTACCGGCGAAGTTTTTGAGCTGCTTCACCAGGGCACCCGCGAAGATGCGCTGGATGTTTACGCACTGAATACCGGACTCAGCCGGGAAGGAATCGATCTTGGAAGTCCGAGTTTCAGCATGCTCCAAAAACCATCCGTAATGTTGTTAACCGGTGATGGCGTAAATGTGAGTGAGGCCGGAGAAACCTGGCATCAGCTGGATCAGCGCTATCACATGCCGGTTACAAAAATTGAAACGAGCCGGTTCAGCGGAGCCAGTTTGGATCGATACAACGTTCTGGTGATGGTAAACGGTAACTACAACAGTTTTTTAGAAAATGACCGCGAAAAACTGCGCGGATGGATCGCCGGCGGAGGTACCGTTATCGCCTACAAAAACGCCGCGCGCTGGCTGGCAAATCACGGAATTTCACCGGTTACGTTCAACGAAAGTGAACGCGACACCTCAGCAGTCAGGCCTTACGGTGATGTGATGCAAAACCGGGGCTCGCAGGTGATCGGCGGAAGCATATTTCAGTCGGAGCTGGATCTCACGCATCCGCTGGCCTACGGATACCGCCGCGCTGATCTGAGCATCTTCAGAAACAGCACTATTTTTATGAATCCCCCGGAAAACCCGTACGCCTCGCCGGTTCGCTACACGGAAAGTCCGCTGCTGAGCGGATATATCTCCGATCAAAACCTGGAGCAGGTAAGCGGAAGTTCTTCAGTAGTGGTTTCAGCCCTCGGCTCGGGACGCATCATCAGCATGACGGATAATCCCAATTTCCGCGCCTTTTGGTTTGGCACGAACAAGCTGTTTGCAAACGGGGTGTTTTTTGGGAATCTGGTGAACAGGTTTGCGAGTGAGGGTGGGGAGTGATGGAATAATCACCGCTCACAAGCACTCGCTAAATCAGGATTCCGGTCACACTCGCGCTGGCCGGCACGTGACGGATCAAATCCATCCGGACAACTCCCGTTTTCGTCTCTTTCATATCCGCAGATACATGCTTCGGCCCGGGCTTCCTGAACGGCTCTTCGTTCGGCCTCAAGCTCCTGCTGATATTGGCGTTCCGCGCTTGCAATTCTTGCTTCGGTCATTTGCCGTACATTGTTCTGATCCCGCGCCGCATCCCGCCAGGCTTGCTGAATCAAATCACTAATCGCCCTTACGCGGGCCAGTTTCTGCGCATCCGTAAGGTTATCATCCCGGCAGGTTTCTCTTATTCGGTCTCTCATCGGGTCGATAACGCTGCTTGGCCTGTTCACTCTCTGGCCATTAATTTCACGCGTTCGGGTAGTTGAACTCAGGCATAATGTACCCCAGTGACACCGGCAATAATCCGAAAGCTGCTCCCGTACCGGACTGTTTCGCGGTGGCGTCATGCTCAGATTTCTGATGGCCTCACGAACCTCGCCGGTTTGATTCAGACGAAAGTCGTTCTCGAGCGTATTCTCCACCCGGCAATCGCGCGACGATCTGCACTCCTGTTCAGCCTGATCTCTCCGGCTGGCAAGATCATGAAAAGAACCCGCCCTGACGTTTGCTCTGGTAACTTCACCTCCTTTCCGGCTGACATGATCTCTTACCTGATCCCGGATCAGCCGCTCCAGGTCAATGCGCGCGCTTGCATCCAGCGCTTCCATTTCGGTACTTCCCACATCCAGAATGAGGCCCCCGTCGGTATATGTGCTGCCTCCGGCTGTCCGGCCGGTGTAGGATACCCAAACGTAAATCCGCCCGTCGCCCGCAGCAAAATGCTCTTTTCTCAGCTCGTTATGCCGCGCTGCCATTCGGGTACGCAGCGCTACGATCTTCTGCTCAAGTTCAGCAATTTTGTTTGTTCTGAACTCTCTGTTATTCACGAGAGTGATATGCGATGACGCCAGCTCCTCCCGACAGTTAATGATCTCAACAAGATTATCCTGTGGAATCCGAAGGCAGCGATAATGCTGATCCACGTACCATCCGGGGCCAAAATTGATATCTTCAGCGCGCTGATCCCGTTGAAGCTGTTCAATTTCAGCGCGGATGCCGGCCAGATCGCGTTCTTCACTGGCGAAGGCGTCGAAAGGAATCAAAAACAGAAGCAGTAGGAGGATTAACTTCATTGTACCGCAGTTTAAAAGTTAAGCGTTAAACGGACGCCCGGCGCGCCGTACCGGATATCGTAAGTGGGCTGGATATGCAGCGAAGTTCGGTTGTTCAGAGTTTCCAGCTCGCGCTCGTAAGCTCTTCTTTCCGATCGCATATTTCTAATTCTTCGGCCTATATCGCCGGCATCGCTGAAGGCAAAATAGGCACCCAGTACGCCCACGCCGATGGCCACAAAGCCACCGCCGTACAGCAGCGCGTTCATGTAATCATCATCTTCATTATCTGCATCGGCATCTTCCACCAGCATTAACGCCCCGGCTCCCGCTCCGGCCAGGCCAATAAATAAAAATCCCCGGCCAACTTTGCCGCTTCGCCTGCTTCTGTCGCGGGCAATCATTCCGTCCAAATCACTGATTCTGGAGTCGAGCGTTGAAATCCGTTGTTGATTTTCGAAATTAGAAATTCGTTGTCGCGCTTCGGCTATGTGGCGTCCGTTTGGGAATTCCCTGAGATATCTTTCGTATTCAAACTTTGTATTAGCGCGCACAAACACCACGCTGTCGAGGCGGCGCGTCATTTCAGCAACATGCTCACCCTGTGGGTACCGGTTTAAGTATGCCCTGATCGAGGATTCCGAGTTGTCACTTAATGCCGTCAGGTACGTCTGTTCTTCACGCGCCTCATCCAGCAAAATCTCATTGAGCGTTAGCACAACCCGTTTTGTCAGATAGTGGGATCTGTTTGCCCGCTCCAGAAACTCACTCAACCGGTTCACGGCCATTTCATTCCGGTTCAGCTTGTTGAGCGAGGCTCCTTCGTAATAAAGCATATCAACAGGAACTTCGCCCCAGCCTGAACGGTGCCTTTCGACAATATTCACAACCTGCCGGTAATTTTGATTGTTATAGGCCGTCTGAACAGCGCGAAGATCACTGGCCGGATTTTCAGGCTCTGCGGCAAAAACATCAACCTGACCGGCCAAAGCCACCGTGATGATTATCATGAGGCATTTAAAGCGATATAAAAAACTCATCCGAACAGAATTAAGCGGTTTCCCAGATACGATCGAAAGGCGGAATGTAAAGTCCTGTTCAGTATTGGAGTTAAACTGACCGGAATATTATAGCTGATAAAATCCAATAATTCCGGATGATTTTGATTTAGGCGGGATATATAGTGATCAGTACAATTGTGGATGCGATTCGAATTCAAATTATGCTGATCTTACAGTGCTCTGTACTTTTTCATAAAACTGTCAAATTCAACTCTCTCTCCTTTATCAAGCTGACTGATCCCCAGTTCGATTTCTTCTTTTACGATTTCGCACATCTGTTCATCAACTGAATTTTTCTGATCTGGAAAATTATCTAACAGATGGTCAATAACGGCTGGGTCTTCAACTTCGAGTATCCTCTTAATGAGTTCTATTTTGCAGAATTTATATCCATGATTCTTTTGTTCATAAAAAGTAAATCAAACTACATAAGTAGATTTTAACTCCTTATTCATTTGTTTTATTGGTTCTCTAAAAGCTTTTTCCAGCCTAATCATACCATTTGTCAAGAATTGGATCATTTCGTCCCACTGTTCTTTTTCAAATACGTTACAATCTGATAGTTCGTGCTTAATTTTGCAGGCGCGTTTATCATCCAATCTCTCCCATTCAAGAGAACCACCAAAAACTTCTTCTATTTTACCTTTCATTGAATAGAATTTATCAAAGCAATATTTATTCTCGTCCGCATCACCTCGATCAATATAAAGTTCTGAGCGAACGTATTTTTTTGAGATGGCGAAATTATAACCAAACCCTCTCACTCCAGAGCCTGTGCCAATCCAATGGTAAATTGATGGACTTATATTTTGAAACATGTTGCTTTTACTATTCATGTCCCGAAGTAAATTAGCCCAGAACTCACGTCGAATATTATGCCTTGATTTAAGTTCTTCTTGAGAAGAAATATCTTCATGAGTTTTTTCAGCCATCCGAATAGAATACTCTTCTGCCTCCTTCATCGGAATAATTTGTTCGATGTTTAGAAATAGCTGCTCATCTAACTGATAAGGAGTAACCTTGAAACATTGAATTCTAAGGCTATAATTTAATAACCACAGTACAGTGGATGTAACTTCTTTTCTGAAATTACCGGATACCAATACCAATCTTTGAGTCTGTCCTTTATTCAGCGATATTTCATCTATATCTGTCCCATCAAAAAAGTCGCTTATATTTTCTTCGGCATTATTTTCAGATCCTATTTTGTTTAAATATTCCTGATAAATATTGACAATCTGTGATTTGTTCAGACTTGAACAATATGAGGCATATTTAAGAATTTGCCATGTAACATCTCTGCCGGTGTCATCCAGTTTGTTTTCTATAACAACAAGATTGCCCTGCTTATCTAAAGCCAGCAAATCGAGACGCTCCCGGGTGTCATCAAAACCAGCAAATTCCTTTTGTATGATCAGAAAGTCTTCGCCTAAAGATGATGGGTTATTAGCCAACCACTCTTGTAAGTTCTCACGCTCTTTGAAGCCCAAATCTGAGAATTTTTTTTCGTTAACTCTGGTAATTCTATTTTTCTCTTTGTCAATCAGAAACATTGCTTTATTACTTTATAGTGTGTTTAATCAAAAAATATAATTCATTATTTCTTCAATAGTAAATCAAGCATTTTATACCCAGATTGTGATGCAAATTAACTAAACCAGTAACTGCTGTTTAAATAGTATAAAGTCAGTCAGATCAATCAGCCTCACCCCGCCAAAACCCGCTCCCGCTCCACAATCTCCTGCATGTCTATCTTATGGCCGGGGATGTGATCGCGGGCGATGCGCCAGATCATGGGGATATCCACGCCAAAATACTGATGCGCCAGAAAGTTGCGCAGTTTACTCATGTTGTACCACGGAATTTTCGGGTACTTGTTCTTCACGCGGTCGGGAATGTGCTTGGCCGCCTCGCCGATTACTTCAAAATTCCGGATTACGGCATCCTGAATAAGCTCATCTTTCCGGAATGCATCCAGCTCAAGACCGCTGATGTAGTTCGAAATTTTCTCCATCGAATCCAGCATATCCTCCAGATAAAACAGATACTGCCGCTTTTTCCGGCTGTTGCGGTTGTTCATCATATAAACCGCACCTCCTTCAGAATCGGAGCGCGGAGCTGCTTTTTGAGCGATTCGTACGTGGCAAGATCAACGCGCCGGCCCAGCTCGGTTTCCAGCAGTGTGTGCAGCTCAAAAAATTCCCATCCGGGGATGTGATCCAGCTCAACCAGAATATCCACATCGCTGTCATCCGAGTCGGGCTCATCCCTCGAAAAAGATCCGAAATAGCCGATCCGCTTGATCCCAAACTCTTTCACCAGCCTGGGTTTCAGGTTTTTGAGGATGGTTTCTATCTTGCCGGAATCCAGCGACTTTCGGCTCATAACTACTCCCTTATTCAGGAAATTCAGGATGATCAAGAACGCGGTCGGCCTGCGCAAAATGGCGCTTCTGGTGCGATGCCATCAGCTCAAACCACATAGCCACGCTCAGGCGCAGAAATCGCGTGTACGGCGAGGCAACTTTCAGTTTATCCAGCCGCAGTCCGGATGATCTTCGTACCAGTTCGGAAGCCTCCATCTGAAGCTGCTCGAATTTCCGGAGAATTTCATCACGATCCAGTTCCGAGCGGTCGGGTTTGTAGAGCGGCGGTGCGGGAACGGGTTTTCCGCCTTCGCCCGACATCCTTAAAAACCATCGTTCAAAGAATCCCGCTTTCAGGGGTTTTGAAGATGGCGGTTTATTTTTGGATTCGGCTTTGTGAATGGCGTTTTCCAGCCGGGGCAAAACCAGGCTTCCGGTAATGTGCAGATGTTCCACACACTGGCCGACTGACCACTTTTTAGGATTGGGTTTCCAGTTGAACTGCTCATCGGTAAGGCTGCCGTATTTTTCCCTGGCGTAGAGCCCCGCCTCATGGTACGATTCCAGCCATTTTTCAGGATCAAGTTTCATACCTAATAGTACAAAATTTTGGGGATATAAAAGGATGATCCCCAAACAAATCAGTTCATGCGGGTCTGATTTTCATCGATAATCGCCTGGAGTTCATCGGCACGCACCACGTAGCGTGAATTACAGAAATGGCACACCAGTTCCTGACCCTGATCCAGCATGTCGCGAAGTTCATCAACGCCCAGCATTTTAAGAGCGCCCTTGAAACGGTCTTTGCTGCACCGGCAGAAAAAGTGAACCGGCCAGCGTCCCAGCTCCTTAATTTTATAAGGGCCTATAATTTCATTGAGGATGTCATCTATATAGCTGCCATCAGCCAGTTGTTCAGCCACGGCGGGCATAGTGGCGAAGTTTTCCTGCACTTTCTCGATTTTCTCATCCGGTGCTCCCGGCAGCGCCTGAATCAGCACTCCGCCGGCGTGCGTAACCTCGCCATTATCGTTGATCCCGACATCCAGCGAAATTGCGGATCGAACCTGCTCCGACTGCATCAGATAATGCGATAAATCCTGGCTCACGTTACCGCTGATCAGCTCCACCGTTCCGGTTGTAGGACGCGCTTCGTCGTACAGCGTTTTACTTACGCTCAGCACGCCAAGTCCGAGTCCGTCGCCAATCCGCTCGGCCGTATCATAATCCAGTACGGCATCTTTATTTTGCACAAATCCGCGAATTTCACCCGTGCTGTTCGCCTCGGCGGTAAGCATTCCAAGCGGACCATTGCCTTCCATCTTCAGCCGCACGCGCTCTTCGGCCTTCAGTTCAGAGGCGAGAAGCATCGTTCCGGTAAGCGCCCGGCCCAGCAAAACAGTAGCCAGTAAACCCAGCTCGTGACGCTTTTGTGCCTGCCTGACAACGTCCGTCGTTTTCACGACGCTCAGCTTGAAAAAACCGTCTTCCGTAATCGCTTTGATGATGCGGTCTTTTTTCAGAAAGGCTTCTTTTTTATCCATAAAATTCGTGCTTAAAAGCAGTTTAAACGTGATTTATCTTAAAATTGGCAAGACCAGCAAAATACGAAAAAACGTGGTAAAAATGAAGGCTGAGAGTGGGGTTCAAATTCAGAATTATAGAGTTCAGAATTCAGAATTGGGGGAGTTTGAATTCAAAATTATAGCAATGACAGAGGATGAATTTTGGTGACCTTCAACGCTTCGCGTTTGTTGCGACTGTTTTACATTTCTTTGAGGAGGTGGGAGAGGTTGAGCTGATGAATGGGAATGAGGTAGCGCAGGTCGAATGCGTCTTTGTGGATGTTCAGGGAGCCGGTTCCTCTGAAGTCTACGATGGCGTAACGGTCAATTACGTTCAGGACTTCACCGACGCCGTAAAACTCGGGGGAAGGCCCGTAATAGACCAGGTCGCCGATCTGAATCATATTTTGTGCCCGCAAATGATAGGGGTAAATGACCGGAAGCCGCTCTATTCGATATGGGAGTTTTTTATTTTCCATGATCGCCAAAGATAGGCAAATCAGACTTATTAAATAATTATGGTAATGTTTCGGGTTTCCGGGCCTGTTTTTTCGAAGTGGATTTTCACAGCATCACCGGGTATCAATCCAGCAATTTTTTCGGGCCATTCTATCAGGATGATCGCATCCTCCGCAAAACAGGCTTCGATTCCAGCCTCCACAGCTTCCCGTTCAGACTTGATCCTGTAGGCATCAATATGAAAAACGAGTTTCTGTCCCTCGTACTCATGGATGATGCCAAACGTGGGCGAGTGCACCTCATTCTCATCCACCCCGCATTCGGCCGCAGCTCCCTTCACAAAATGCGTTTTCCCGCTGCCTAAATCGCCATAAAGACAAAAAACAGTGCTTGAGTCATATTCACTGATGACGCGCTTGCCAAGCTCAATAGTGTCCTGAACGCTTTGGGTTGTAAAGCTTTTTTTGCTCATAAATTAAGGTTTCAAAAAAATCCTGATTGTGCCATTCAACGCCCCGATTGCCTAAAAAGTGCCGCTCAGAAGAAATTAAAAGCAAATTGAGCGATCAGCGTGAGGGTTTTTTTTACGCGGCATAAAATGGTAAATTCCGTTGCTTGTTTTAATAAGTTATGTATCTTTACCCTCTTATTTAAGCAACATTCAAGGTAAAACATTTCCTGATCGAAAATCTTTACAATATCGTACGCAAGCACATCATGAGTTCAACCAACATGAGACTACTGCCTGTTCTGCTGTTAACTTCCTTATTTTTTCTAAGCGGGTGCACATTTTTCAACAACCTTTTTGGGGGTGGAGAAGAAGAAGAGCAGATAGCCAATCCTTTTATCGATAATCTTGATATCGATCCTTATACCGGTGTTCAATATTATCTGCCTTACGAGAATGTCAACGTTTTCAGCCTACCGGATGGCACACCGGTTCCTATGGTGCTCATCCCCGGCGGTGACTTCATCATGGGCCTCACAGATGTGGATCCCCTGGCTATTCAGGCTTCGGGACGTGTCAGAATTACGGTGAATGCTTTTTGGATGGGCCAGTTTGAAGTTACAAACGGTCAGTACCGCGCTTTTTTAAGAGATAACTCGGGTCGCGAAGCAGAACTTCTCCCGGATTCAACCGCGTGGGAACGTGAAGTGGGTATCCCATGGAGAACCGTTTTCTATTCAGAGGAGTTTTCAGATTATCCGGTTGTAGCCGTCTCGTACGATCAGGCCAGAGAGTTTGCAGACTGGGCCGGCATGCGGCTTCCTTACGAAAGTGAGTGGGAATATGCAGCGCGTTCCGGCGTAAGCGGCAGAGTTTTCCCCTGGGATGGAATTTATTATCAGGATCAGATTACAGGACAAATTCAGGCGAACTTCGCCCCACGCGGCGATAAAGCCCTTGATGGTTACGTGCTTACGGCACCTGTTGGTGAGTATCCGGCGAATAATTTCCGCCTGTATGATATGGCCGGAAACGTAGCCGAGTGGATTATGGATGCCTATTATCCGTCGTACTCCACATTACAGCGTACACGCGGAGAGCTTATCACCCCGAGATATGTTTCGGATCGTGAGCCCCGTAAAATCGTTCGCGGCGGCAGCTGGGCATCAGACAGCTTTTTTATCGGAGTGGGCGCACGCTCGTTCCAGCACAAAGATCAGGCTTCGGCCCGCGTTGGCTTCAGAGTCGTTCGCGATGTGGATGATCCGTCGCTGCTTCTGGGCCGCACCGGAATTGGCCGCGGTATCAACCGCGTGAATCCACGTCAGAATCTGCAGCAGCGCCAGGATTTACCTTCCCCGCCGGCTGACCAGCAGCGACCCATGCAGCAACAGCAAATGCAGCCCGTACAACAGCAGGAGCAGCCTGTAGTACCGCCGCCACCACCACCGCCGCCGCCAGCCGAACCGGATGACGACGATGATGACAATGACACAGATAACGACGATTAGTCGATAAAGGCCTGCATCCGGCACTGAATTTGAAAGCCTGCCCGTAGTTTGGAACACCAGACTGCGGGCAGGCTTTTTTATGGACTTAAGGGATTCGAAGATTTGAGTATTCGATAATTTGAAGATTTATTGATAGCAATAATCTGGCAGATCAATGTGTTCAAATTCAAACACATGAATATTTGATTTTTATAGCCTATATCGATGCACCCGGCCGGGATGTGCCGGTTGATGCTGAAGTGCTCCGCATTGACACGGCCGTAAAACATCTTCGAATCCGGAAAAAGTCACCGATCACCTGCCGCCTATCGGAAATCCTCCCCCGGCCCGTCGATATCGCTGGGAAATGATGGTGATATATCAGCTCGGGCCTTTTCTTTATATACCCAATTAAGGCCGGGCTAAAGCCACGGCCCAATTGAGGGATTAGAAAATTCGTCAAATCTTGAAATTCTCGGACTTCCAAATCACCAAGTTCTTGAATTTTCAATCTCCAATAATCAATAGACCGTAATCCATAATCAATTAAAAATCACGGCTCTATAGACGGGATTTTGAAAAACATCAAATCGGCAAATCCGAAAAAATCTCAGATCAATAATCGCAAATCGCCGATCTGAAATCCCACCCCTCTCACTCCTCGCTCTTCGTTCCGTTTTTATCTTCCAGCGGGAATGGCACGGATGACCTGAGGTGCAGATCGCGTTGCGGGAACGGGATTTCGATGTTGTGTTTTTCGAACTTTCGCACGATATCCATATAGATATCGGATTTGACGAACGGGTGCCGTTTCGGGTTCAGAATCCATACGCGGAGTTCCAGATCCCAGGAGCTGTCGCCGAAGTTCATAAACATTACCATCGGCTCGGGTGTTTTCAGCACTTCCTCGTTTTCAACGCCGGCGCTC